>CAUQOI010000096.1:0-7536 GCA_963519525.1 uncultured Campylobacter sp. | reverse complement strand
CGGTAGCGGTAGGCGTTACGACGGACCTATGGGCAAGAGCGACCGCGCATTCGTGTTCGGGCTTATAGGCACTATATATGCGGTATTGGGTCAGCTGCCCTCATGGTTTAGTTGGGCGCTTTATGCGGTGGCGTTTTTGCTTGCGCTTACCTGCATAAATCGCGTTAGAATGGGTTTAAAAAGCTAGTCTAATAAAAATATACGGCATAAATTTGTAAAAATAGGTTAGATAATACATTTCGCAAATTGATACCCATCTCTAATAAATGAAACGATATAAATCCCAAAACAATATTCCACTGCAATGCTATAACATTTGGCGTAGTTTACGGTTACGGCCAAATTCGGGTTAAAAGTTTTACAAAATCCCATTGTAAGTTTGGCTGGTAAGCAATAAATTTCAATCCATGCGCAGATAAAGTTTTTAAAAAATAGCCAAAAAATGTAGCATGGTCACGGCAAAAATTTTATCAAAAAGATAGCCAAATTTATGGACGACGCAAGTTAGTCAAATTTAAAATAAGAGCTTGCGATAGCCGTACAAAAAACTAAATTTGGTGAGCATGTCAAATTTGTAAATTCGGTTTTTACTAAAGTTATCTTATTGCTAAGGCGGTGTGCGAAATTTAGAATAGCGGGAGGAATTTTAAAGCAAGCGGCATGGAATTGAAAATGAAGGAGCGTTTTGTTTGGGTGTAGGTTTGGTTAAAGCCCCCTATTAAGCAAAGACCACGTAGCGCTCGTGTTGTAAAACGAAATTTGTCGCCCACCGAAATTTTAAAATTTAGCGGGCGTAAGCGGATTTGCGGGCGCGGTCGGCGGCGAAACGGCGCGCAGGAAATTATACGCGCCCGAAAAGATTATTCGCCCAGGAAGTATTTCAGATCTGCCTGCGCGTCGCCGCTGATTAGGCGAAGCCCGAAATTTTGCACCAAAAAGCCCAAAATTTCGTCGTTGAAAAACTCAGGCACCGTAGGACCTACGTTTATATTCTTAACACCAAGGCTAAACAGCGCAAGCAGGATGATGACCGCCTTTTGCTCCATCCACATCAGCACGATCGAGACCGGCAGGTCGTTTACGGCGATGCCAGTAGCCTCGCTAAGCGCCAAGGCGATCTTGACCGCGCCGTTGCTGTCGTTGCACTGGCCAAGGTCGATATAGCGCGGAAGCTCGGTGCCAGGCACGTTTCCGAAATCCACGTCGTTGAAGCGGAATTTGCCGCAGCTCGAGGTCAAAATCACGCAGTCCTTCGGCAGGCTAAGCGCTAGCTCGCGGTAATACTCGCGTCCTTTGCCCGGCGCGTCGCAGCCTGCGATGACGAAAAAGCGGCGGATTTTGCCAGATTTGATCGCGTCTAAAATTTGCGGCGCGAGGCTCAAAATCGTCTTGTAGTGTCCGCCCGTCACCAAGCTCTCGTCGCTGTCCATACTCACGTCGCCGCACGCAAGCGCGCACTCGATAAGCGGCGTAAAATCGTCGTTTTGGATATGTTTGATCCCGTCGGTGCCCGCGATAGAGTAGCCAAACAGCCTGTCTGCGTAGCTACAGGACGAGCGAAGCGGCACGATGCAGTTAGTGGTCATCAAAATCGCGCCTTTAAATTCGTTAAAAAGCTTAGTCTGATCAAACCACGCCTTGCCGACGTTGCCCTTTAGATGCGGATACTTGCGAAGCTCCGGGTAACCGTGCGCAGGAAGCATCTCGGAGTGGGTGTAGATATTGATGCCCTTGCCCTCGGTCGCTTTTAGTAGCGCCTCAAGAGCGTGCAGGTTGTGTCCGCTAACCAAAATCGCCTTGCCCTCGACCTTGTTTTGGCTGACCTTAACCGGGGTCGGTACGCCGAATTTTGCGGTATGCGCCTCGCTTAAAATATCCATCATCTGCACGCCCGCGCTTCCGACGGCCATCAGCTGCGAGATATGCTCGTCAAAGTTAAAATTTGAGTTCGTCAGCGTGAAATACAGCGTGTCCGCCATAACGGTATCGACCGCGCTAGTATCGGCGCCGAGCTCGTGCGCGTGGTGGCGGTAGGCGCTAAGCCCCTTAAGCCCGAAGATCATCGTATCTTGCAGCCGCGCGAGCGTAGAGCCCTTGCCGCAGGTGCCTTTGCTTTGGCCCTTCGCGCCGCAGCCCTCGGGCGCGCTCATTTGGCACTGATGACAGAACATCTCTAGATTGTAACTCATAGAAAATCCTTTATAAAAAATTAGTTGAAGATTTTAAGATTTTATTTATAATAACGACTTGATCACCGTCAAGAAACGGCGAAAGTTTATCAAAATTATTTACAAAATGAGAATTTAAATTTTACAAGCTAAATTTGAGTTCTTGCGGCGGCCAGGGCGTTATGCAAATTTGAGTCAAATTTTAAAATTCCAACGACAAAATCGCGAGCAGCACGGCCTATGCTCGGGTAGTAAAATCGCTCAGCAAGCGATCCGACGCTATGGCGCGACGACAATTTTGACGGCTCTACTAAATCAGGGGCTATGGCAGATCGGCGGGCTGTGTAGCCAAACTCGCTAGCGCGCAAAACGATCAAGAAACATAAGCCGGCAAATTTAAGGGTGTTTCTCTAAGCGTAGCAACCATAGCGGCAAGGAGAGAACGGTTTGCTTCACTTAAAGAATACGAATTTTAGGTATAATACCGAAAAAATACAAAACAATCGAAGCGATATTTCTATAAAAGAAATTTATCATATTTTTAAAATCGATAAGGGTTTTGTAGACGGCAAGCTAGAGTCGCAGCTAAATCTGCCTAAGTTCCGTTAAGCTTATATTTGGAGTATCATGAGCGTTTGCGAGTTAAAATCCCGAGCTTCAAAACCCGCTTCGTTCACAGGCAGGCGTCGCCGCAAATCCGCGCTACTCGTCAAATTTGACGCGCAAACAAGGCAAATTTAACAAAAAAAGGACGAAAGATGAAAGAGTTTTTAGCGGCCGCGCTTGATTTTATCCTTTGCCGCATCACGATATTTATCACGGGCGTACGGCCACCGCAGGAGCTTTTAAATATCGGCGAGGGTACTAAAATTTACTACGCCAACCACGCCAGCCACGGCGATTTTTTGCTAATTTTCGTCTCGCTGCCTTACCGCGTGAGAAAGCGCGTGCGCCCCGTCGCGGCGGCGGAGTACTGGGAGAGCGGGCCGGTGCGTAGGTTTCTTGCTAAAAACGTGTTTAACATGGTGCTAATAAGTCGCCGCAAAGACCCGCTGGAAGCGCTAGCGCAAATGAGCGACGCGCTGCAGACACACTCTCTCATCATCTTCCCGGAAGGCACGCGCAAGATGAACGACGACCTAGCACTTCAGCCGTTTAAAAGCGGGATATTTCGTCTAGCGCAACAGTGCCCCTCCGTGCCTTTGGTGCCGATTTGGATCAAAAATGCGCGCAACGTCCTGCCTAAGGGCTTTTTCGTGCCTATTCCGCTGCTTTGCGAGCTGATAGTGGGCGAGGAGATAACCTACGGCGGCGAGGGCAAGGGCGAGTTTTTACAAAAGGCGCAAGACGCGCTGCTAGCGATGAGCGAGACGCAAAATGATAGAACCAAAGCCTGATTTGGCGGCTCTGGCGACGGCGGTAAATTTGAGCCCCGTAAGTCCGTCAAACGAAAAGAGAAAATTTGCGACCGATTTTTACGGCAAATTTGACGGCGAGCCTTTGAGAGCGGCGGTTAAAAGCGTCAAATTTAAAAACAAAGCCCACACTAAAACGCTCGCCGCGCCGCAAATCAAATTTGACCCAAACGTAGGCTCAAAGCGCGAGCAATTCTGGCTAACAAATTTAACCGCCCAAACCGCCTCCGTGGCAAACCAGACGCGCGTAAATTTGACTCGCTCGGAGCGCTCCGAAACAGACGTCAAATTTAGCTTCAAATTTAACCAAAAGGCCCTAAAATGAACCCGCAAAATCATATCTTAAATCTATTTTTAGGACTCATCGCGGTGCTAGTCGTCTCTAGCGTCGTGGCTTTTATACTAAAGGCAAAATTCGGCGCCGAGAACAAAACCATTGCAAATTTGACCTCGCGCATAAACGCCTGGTGGGCGATGATTTTGGTGATTTTTGCGTTTACGTATATGGGCAAAAACGCCGTAATATTTTTGTTTTTGCTCGTATCTTTTGCCGCTTTGCGCGAGTTTTTGTCGCTCATCTATATCCGCAGAGGCGATCACATCGCGCTCGTGGCGTGCTTTTACGTGATTTTGCCCGTGCAGTATATTTTTATTTATGCCGATTGGTACGCGATGGCGATGATATTTATCCCGGTTTACGGATTTTTATTTTTGCCGATTTTGGCTGCTATTTGCGGCGATGCGGCATATTTTTTAGAGCGCTCGACGAAGATCCAGTGGGCGCTGATGATCTGCGTGTTTTGTATCTCGCACATCCCCGCGCTTCTTTTGCTGGATCTTGAGCAGGGCAGCAGCATGGAGCTGATGCTATTTTTGATCATAGTCGTGCAATCTAGCGACGTGCTGCAGTACGTCTGGGGTAAGCTTTTTGGGAAACGCAAGATCGCGCCTAGCATCAGTCCGTCTAAGACCGTGGTCGGCTTTGCGGGAGGTGTTCTTAGCGCTAGCGCACTGGCTGCGTGTCTGCATCATCTCACGCCTTTTGGCGCGGTGGGGGCGTTTTTTATCGGGCTTGCCGTTTGTATGATGGGCTTTTTAGGAGGGCTCGTTATGTCGGCGATCAAGCGCGATCTAGGCGTCAAGGACTGGGGCTATATGATCAGCGGGCACGGCGGGATGCTTGACCGTATGGACTCGCTGTGCTTTGCGGCGCCGATATTTTTTCACATAGTTAGATATTTTTACGCGTGAGGTTTTGATGAAAATTTGGAGCAAAATTTTACTTTTAGCGCTCGCGGCAAATTTTGCCTTTGCATTTTCGGCCGAAAAGCTCGTGCAAGACGCTAGAGCGCAGGTTGGACGGACGCTGTTTTACGATCCTTCGTACGAGAGGCTAGCCTATCCGATGGGCGATGTGGATATGATAAAGGGTGTTTGCACCGACGTCGTCGTTAGAGCGCTGCGCGGGCAGGACATCGATCTGCAGCGGCTCATCCATGAGGATATGAGCGCAAATTTTAGCGTCTATCCAAAAAACTGGGGCGCGAAAAAGACCGACAAAAACATCGATCATCGCCGCGTGCCAAACATCGCGACCTATCTAAAACGCAAAGGCTACGAGGCAAAGGGCGAGTTTAAGGCGGGCGATATCGTGACGTGGCGGCTAGATAACGGCAGGCCTCATATCGGCATAGTTTCGGATAAATTTGCCGCCGGCAAAACCCCGCTCGTGATCCATAACATCGGCCTTGGCGCGCAGGAGGAGGATGTGCTAAACGAGCACGAGATAACGGGGCATTTTAGGATAAAATAAGCGTAAAAACCGATAAATTTAAGTAAGAAAGGCAAAAAATGGAGTTTAAAGAGAGCTATTTTATAACGAGCGACGGGGCGAGGATATTTTACAGATACCGCCTGGCTGCGGACGTGGCGTGCGAAAACCCGGGCGCAAATGAAGTAAATTTGAGCGAAGATAGTAAATTTAACGGATCAAATTTGGGCGTCCAAACTGCAAACGAAACGTCAAATTTGACCGACGAGCAAATAGGCGGCATAGACGAAAATGCGGAGCTAGGCTTAAATGGCGAAGGTAAACCTGGCGAGCAAAATTTACCAAGCGGCGGCGAAAACGCGGACTCAAATTTAAACGAAACGGGCAAATGCGGCACGTCAAATTTGAGCGAGACGCCGAGCGAAAACGCCGAGCAAAATCTCAAATTTAAAGCCGCGCCAAACGCCAAAGCCGTAGCGATATTTCACCGCGGGCACGAGCACTCGGGCAGGACGACGCACGTAGCGGACGGACTAGCGGACGAGAGTTTTAGCTATTTTGCCTGGGATCAGCGCGGACACGGCAGGAGTGACGGCGAGAGGGGCGACGCGCCGAGTATCGGCCGCCTCATCGCCGACGTGGACGAGTTTGTGGCGCATATCGAGCAAAGATTTGGCTTTGAGACGCAAAATTTAGCCGTGATAGCCCAGAGCGTGGGCGCCGTGCTGGTCTCTGCGTGGCTGCACGACTACGCTCCGCGCGTTCGCTGCGCGGTGCTAGCTAGTCCGGCGTTTAGCGTGAAGCTTTACGTACCGTTTGCTAGAGCGGGTCTAAAAGCGATCTACCGCGCCCGCGGAAATTTTTTCGTAAACAGCTACGTCAAGGCGCACTATCTCACGCACGACAAACAGCGCCAGGCCAGCTACGACGCCGATGCGCTCATCACTCGCGCGATCTCGGTGCGCATACTGCTTGGGCTTTACGAGGCGGCACAGCGCGTGGTTTCAGACGCCGCCGCGATCACGACGCCTACGCTACTGCTGATCTCTGGCGATGACTGGGTCGTGGAGCACGCCCCGCAGCACGAGTTTTATAACGCTCTTGGCGCGCACGTAAAAAGGCGCGAGATTTTAGACGGATTTTACCACGATACGCTGGGCGAGAGCGAGCGGGAGAGGGTGTTTGAGATCGTGCGCGAGTTCGTCGGCGAGAGGTTTAGCGCGCCTTTTAGCGAGGTGGACTGCACGCACGCGGACGAATACGGCTTTAGCCGCGAGGAGGCCGATAGACTAGCTACGCCGCTACCGAGATTCTGCCCGAAAAATTTGTGGTTTAAGTTCCAAAGATTTGGTATGCAGGCGCTCTCGCCGTGGGTCGGCGGGCTAAAAGTGGGCGAAAATACGGGCTACGACAGCGGCAGTACGCTTGACTACATCTACCGAAACGAACCGCAAGGGGCGAATAAATTTTTTAAATTTATCGACGAAATTTACCTAAACGCTATCGGCTGGCGCGGCATCAGAGAGCGCAAACGAAATATCAAGCTAGCTATCGACCAAGCCGTAGCAAAGCTGCAAGAGCGCGGAGAGCCGCTACGACTGCTAGACATCGCCTCGGGGCACGGCAGATACATACTAGACGCCACGCAGGGGCATAAATTTGAGCGCATAACGCTACGCGACTACAGCGACATAAACGTAAAAGCCGGCAGCGAAATGATAAAAGAGCGCGGGCTACAGGACATCGCGAGCTTTACGCAGGCAAATGCGTTCGAAGCCGCTAGCTACGAGGGTCTGCAGGACGAATATACGCTAGGCGTCGTGTCGGGGTTGTTTGAGCTCTTTGCGGATAACTCGGTCGTGCGCACTGCACTGCAAGGCTTTTCAAACAGCGTAAAAAGCGGCGGCTACCTCATCTACACCAACCAGCCGTGGCACCCGCAGCTCGAGATGATCGCGCGCGCTCTATCCAGCCACAGGCAGGGTGCGGCATGGATCATGCGCCGCCGCAGCCAGGCCGAGATGGATCAGCTCGTGAAAAAGGCGGGCTTTAAAAAAGTAAAAGAATGGATAGATGGGGATGGGATATTTAGCGTGAGTTTGGCCGTTAAAATTTAACGGCTTGTCTCGCGAGCGCTTTTCCGAGATTTCGCAAAATTTTCGCTCCGCAGGCTATATGCCTA
>CAUQOI010000095.1:0-7561 GCA_963519525.1 uncultured Campylobacter sp. | reverse complement strand
GCGGCGCTCGCGCACGGCACGACGATCGAGCGGGTGCGAAAAGAGGCGCTGAAAATCTATGACGAAACTAGAAAAACTAAAGGCTGATCTGCGCGGGCTAGGCGAACTCGCGGTCGCATTTAGCGGCGGTGCGGACAGCTCGCTGCTGCTGCGTGCGGCACACGATGCGCTGGGTGAGCGCGCGATCGGCATAACGATCAGATCGCCCTACATGTCCTCGCGCGAGATCGCCGAAGCCGTAGAATTTGCCCGCGCTTACGGCATCAGGCACGAAATTTTAGAGCTCGGCGTCGCGGAGGGGATCAAAGACAACCCAGAAAACCGCTGCTATCTGTGTAAAAAAGCGGTCTTTTCGCGACTGATCGAGCGCGCAAAGGGGCTTGGCTTTAGCCGCGTCGCAGACGGCACGAACCGAGACGATCTGGGCGAACACCGCCCCGGGCTCAAAGCAAAAGAGGAGCTAGGCGTGCTCTCGCCGCTGATAAATTTAACCAAAGCCGAGATCCGCGAGCTATCGCGCGAGCTAAGCTTACCCACCGCCGAAAAGCCCGGCTACGCGTGCTTGCTAACGCGTCTGCCTCACGGACGCGAGATCGATCAGGGCGAGCTAAATTTGATCGAAGCGGCGGAAAATCTACTCATCGCAAGCGGCTACGCAAACGTCCGCGCGCGGTGCGACCGCAAAAATATAAAGCTGCAAATGCCCTTTTCTAGCATGCAAAGCTTCCTAAACGACGCGAAATTTAAAAGCGTCGTTAGGCAGCTCGTGACGCTTGGCGCAGCGGAAGTGACGCTTGATCTAAAGGGGCTTAGAGAGGATGTTTTGCATGAGAGAGGATGAAATTTTAGAGCTTTTTGCTGGGATAAAAAGCGGCCGCGTGAGCGAGCAAGAGGCGCTAAAATACCTAAAAAACTACCCATACGAGGACGTGGGCTGCGCCAAGATCGACACTCAGCGCGCCCTGCGAAACGGCGCGGGCGAGGTGATCTACGGCGAGAGTAAAACGGATGATGAAATTTTACGCATCGCCGGTGCGATCGGCGCGAGAGGGCAAAATATCCTGATCACGCGCACGAACGAGCGGGTTTTTAAGAGGGTGCGCGAAATCTTGCCGCAGGCGGAGTTTAACGCTCGCGGCCGCGTCATCAGCGTCAAATTTAAAGAGCCCGAGCTCACGCAAAGCTACATCGCGATAGTATCTGCCGGTACCGCAGACGGCGCGGTAGTGGAGGAGGCGTACGAAACGGCGAGATTTTTAGGCAACGACGCGCGCAAATTTAGCGACGCGGGCGTGGCTGGACTGCATAGGCTGATCGCAAATTTAGAGCAGATACGCGGCGCAAAGGTCGTGATCGCGGTAGCGGGCATGGAGGGCGCGCTAGCTAGCGTACTGGCAGGCCTCGTGAGCGTGCCGGTGATCGCGGTGCCCACCAGCGTGGGATACGGAGCGAGCTTTGGCGGGCTAGCGGCGCTGCTAGCGATGCTAAACAGCTGCGCAAACGGCGTGAGCGTCGTAAATATCGACAACGGCTTCGGCGCCGCGTACAATGCGAGTCTGATAAATCATCTCTAAATTTACGCCGCCGCGCTGGTCAAATTAAAAGCCAAATTTAAAAGGAAAGCGTTGCGAGAGGAAAATTTAAACGAGCCAAAAACTGGGCTGAAAGACGCAGCAAAGCGCATGCAAAATACGCAAATAAGACAAAGTGCAAGAACTAGGCTAGCATTTTTAGCCGCGGCTGGCGTGATTTTATTGACTGAAATTTACATCGCGATCTGCGTAAAGGGCGGCTTCGTGCGCCACTACGCGGGTGATGTTTTAGCCGTTATCTTGCTTTATGCGCTCGCTAGGGCTATTTTTAGCAAGCCGCCATCAAATTTGCCGCTTAAAATTTTCGCGTTTGCGGCGGCTTTGGAGCTCGCGCAGTATCTGGGCGTCGTGCAAATTTTAGGCGTAGAAAATAAAATTTTAAAAGTAATGATCGGCGGGACGTTTGATTTTGCCGATCTGCTCTGCTACGCTGCGGGCTGCATCCTGGCGGGCATTTATGAAAAATTTGAAAGTAAAAACTAGCAAAGGAGAAGCGATGGATAAAGAAAAAGCCGTGCAAAAGATGACCGAGGTCATGGCGAAATTCGTCGGCTACACGGGCAAAGTGCTGCCTGACGACGTGACGGCGAAGCTGAGCGAGCTCGCCGAGCGCGAGACGCAGCCGCTGGCAAAGGAGATCTACAAAACGATGTTTGAAAACCAGCGCCTAGCCAAGGAGCTAGATCGTCCGTCCTGTCAGGATACGGGCGTGATCCAGTTTTTCGTCCGCTGCGGCGCAAATTTCCCGCTCATCGGCGAGCTCGAGGAACTGCTGCGAGAGGCCGTGCTGCGGGCGACGCGTGAGGCTCCGCTGCGCCACAACAGCGTCGAGACGTTTGACGAGTACAACACCGGCAAAAACGTCGGCAAGGGCACGCCGAGCGTATTTTGAGAGATCGTGCCGCAAAGCAGCGAGTGCGAGATACACACCTATATGGCGGGCGGCGGCTGTAGCCTGCCCGGCAAGGCAACCGTGCTGATGCCGGGGATGGGCTACGAGGGAGTCGTAAAATTCGTCATGGACATAATGACGAGCTACGGTATAAACGCCTGTCCGCCGCTGCTAGTCGGCGTAGGCGTAGGCACCTCGATCGACGTGGCGTCGCTGCTATCTAAAAAGGCGCTAATGAGGCCGCTTGGCTCGCGCAATCCAAACGAGCGCGCCGCGCTAACCGAAAAGCTGCTCGAAGAAGGCATAAATAAAATTGGCCTCGGCCCGCAAGGCATGAGCGGCGCAAGCTCGGTCATGGGCGTGCATATCGAAAACTGCGCCCGCCATCCTAGCGTCATCGCCGTCGCCGTAAACGTAGGCTGCTGGTCGCACCGCAAAGGCCACATCGTCTGGGATGAGCAGCTAAATTTTGACGTAAAATCGCACAAGGAGTTCGCGCTATGAGTAAGAAAATTTTAACCACGCCGATCGCGCCTGAGGATCTAGCGGATATCAAAATCGGCGACGTGATCTACCTCAGCGGGCACATCGTCACCTGTCGCGACGTGCCGCACAGACGCGTCGTGCAGGAGGGCCGCGAGCTGCCGCTTGATATCAGAGGCGGCGCGATCCTGCATGCGGGGCCGATCATCAGAAAAACTGGCGAAAAAAGCTTTGAGATGGTCTCGGTGGGGCCGACTACGAGCATGAGGATGGAGAAATTTGAGCGCGAGTTTATCGCTAAAACGGGCGTGCGCCTCATTGTCGGCAAAGGCGGTATGGGCGAGGGCACGATGAGCGGCTGCAAGGAGTTTGGCGCGATACACTGCGTATTTCCGGCTGGCTGTGCGGTGGTCGCCGCGACGCAGGTCGAAGAGATCGAGAGCGCGGACTGGACGGAGCTTGGGATGCCTGAGACGCTGTGGAAGTGCCGCGTAAGGGAGTTTGGCCCGCTCATTGTCTCCATAGACGCGCACGGAAATAACCTTTTTGAGCAGAACAAGGTCAAATTTAACGAGAAAAAGGACGCGGCGCTAGCTGAAATTTTACCGCAGGTCGGGTTTATAAAGTAACGCGTTAATCTACTGCAAAGCAAACCACGCCTTTTGCGGTAGATTTATTGGTCTAAATCTAAAACCTCTTTAAATTTTAAGCCGAATTCTTTTTCAAGATTTTGATTGTAAAATTTCGGCACCGCCGTGATTAAGTATTTACGCTCTTGATTGCTTTGGAGTAGTTTTTTGCTAAAAATTTGCTCCAAAAACTCCTCTTTCCAAGCATCGTTTGCCATAAAGCCATCGCCTTTTGGCTCGATAAATACTTGATAGTTTAGCTCCTCTCCGCTAAGGCTCTTGCAAAATAGCAAAAAATCTGGTTCAAAAGCCTGCCCTTTTTCATCATAAATTTTTAGCTCTCGCTCATTTCTAACTAGATAAATTTCACTAAATTTTTGTGAAATTTCGTTTTCATGCTTGGCAAAAAACTCCACAAAAGCTTTCTCTTCACTCGTACCGTAATTTGCATTAAATGCATACCATTCTTTATCGCTTACAACCCCTTCTTGCCCATCTGTTCGTTCATCATTTTTAGCGATATTTAGGCTTTTATCCTTAAAAATTTCATTAAATTTTTTACTTTTATATTCACTCGCCTTATATTTTGAAATTGTTTCAAAACTATCTTTTATATGCCTTAAAAGCTTTTTTGCGGCAACTAGATATTCATCGCTAGAAATAACCCTCTCATCAGTATCGTTTATAAAATTTACGCTAAATTTATCCTCCAAAAGTTTTAAAAACTCGCTTGTAGATTTTATATCGATAAAATTTGCTTGCAAATTTTTAAAGTAAAAATACTCATCCGAACTCATCACTACCCTCAAAATATACCGTGGAATTTTCTTTTCTTTAAGTATTTTGCGTGATTTAGCAGTTAAATTTTCATCATTAAACACAGTCTCCTTAAAAACCAAATTTGATCCAAGCATAAAATCTATTTCGTTTGGTATCTCTTCAAATTTAGCCTTATCATATCCTACTAAAATTTTGTCATTATGCCACACAAGAGCGTTTTTATAAAAGCTAGTCGCCTTAAAGCTATCCTTTAGCTTAAGCTCCTTGCGAACCGTATCTTCATCATAAATTCCAATATCCTTTAAAGCCGTCTTTATCTCGCTTATATATCTACTATCGTTATTTGTGTGATAATAAATTTCTTCTAAAATTCTTAGCTCATTATCCAAATCCCTATCAAATTTTCGCTTAAATTTATCATCATCGCCATTTAGCTTAAACGGAAAATACCTAGCCCCTCGTCCGATTAGCTGAGCTTCGCTTATGGTTGTTTTACCAGGCTTACCGTTTCTACCGTCTCTGCTTTCATAAAGCCTAACGATATCAAAAAGGTTTAGCACATCCCAGCCCTCATTTAGCTTATTTACGGCAAATATCGCTCGCACTGGATTTTGCTCGTCTTCAAGAGAGTTTAAAACAATCTGATTTTCCTTTACCTCGCTTTCGTTATTTACGTTTAGGCAATTTTGCGGTTTGAAATTTTGTCTTATCCTTTGCGCTAGATTATCGCTTGAAATCCCATTGGTATCAAAAAATTTAAAAGCCTTAGCTAGCGTTTCATCTTTGATTTCGTTTCTAAATTTATCTACAAAATTTACGTCCGCTTCGTCTACAAGCCGCCTAAATTTCTCTTCATTTTCGTTTGATTCTTTTATGGTTTTTGACTTAAATAAAATTACAGGCTTTAAATTTATATGATGATTTGCAGCCAAAACACCTCTATATAAATTAAAAATAACAGCACTCATCATCTTATTTTCATCGCTCATATCACTTTTAAAAAGCTCGATTTCCTTTGAGTATCCCTGCTCTCTAAATGCCTTTAAATCATATTTATAAAGTACTTTATCTTTATATTTTTCAGCGATTTCTACACTTTCATAATCCAAAGTCGCACTAAATTCAAGCAAAATATTTTTGGAATTTAGCTTTAAAATTTTAGCGACCGTGTTTTCCCAACTTGGTGTTTGGAACTCTTCTAAAATTTCAGTATTATTCTTTGTGTCAGCACTTAGATGATGAGCTTCATCGGCGATAAAAACGATATTTTTATCTGCCAAATCCTCAAATGTAACTGCATTTTCTCTTGGTTCATTTAGATCTAAATGTAGCTTTTGGATTGTGCAAAATTTGATATTTATCTCGTTTGCGTTTTGTATACCCTCAAAATTCTCGCACTCTTTTATAAAAATTTCCTTACTGTTTATAAAAATTCGCTCAGTAAAGAGATATTTATTAGAATTTGCATTTAAGAAATTTTCCTTTGTCTTTTTGATGATATTGTCGCTATTTACGAAAAATATAAAATTCTTATACCCTTTTTCAAAAAGATAAAGTATAAGCCCCGCCATAACAAGCGTTTTACCGCTTCCAGTAGCCATATTAAACATCGTATGAAGCGGCGGATTGGGCTTTGCTTCAAATTCATCGTTTTCGTTTAGATATATAAATCTTTTAAACGCTTCTTTTTGATATTCCCTAATCTCAAACTTTAAATTCTCACTCACGCTTTTTGGTAAAACTAAGTCTTTTAAGGCTTTTTTTGCAAACGAATTTTCAAAATGTTCATATAAAAATTTCATTTTCTCTCTCCGTAAAAGCTAGCGCTCGCTTCTTTTTCGTCATATGAGATTTCAAAGTCCGCATCATTAATAGAGCTTAAATTTACGTAAAGTTGATTTTTGTCTAAAAACTCATCTAGTATCCGCTTTTGCTCCTCTAGTCTTAAAGCCTCAAACTCGTTTATGCTTTTGCTAAATTTTTTCATATCGACTTTATAGTTTAAAAATGCGTTATTGTCTATCTCTTTAAAAATTTCTAGCATCTCTCTTTTATTTTTTGCTTTAACGATTTTTTCTTTAAAAAGCTCATTATGCTTTTTAAGCTCAAAATATACGAATTCGCCGCCGCCCTGCCAACCCAAAGCCCTACTCACGCCGCCTTGTTCGCCCTCAATCACATTTTTAAGCCTCTCTTTTGTTATCGTTTCTATATAATCCATCTGCTCGATAGCAATAAATTGCCTATTCATTTTCATCGCAACCGCCGCAGTTGTCCCGCTTCCGGCAAAGAAGTCAAGGACTATGTCGTTTTCTTGGGTTGAAATTTCGATTATTCTTTGAAGCAAAGCCTCAGGCTTTTGTCCTATGAAATTTATAGCCTCTTTTGCTTGTGAATTTATAACAAAGATATCAGTCCATAAGGCATCTATCGGTTGTCCTTTATATTCGTCTAAAAATTTTTTCTCTTGTATTCTTTGTGATTTATCTATTGGAAAATATAATCTACCTTGCTTGTCTAATTCTTCTAGCTTTTCTTTTACCATTCGCCAACCTTTTGGCGGAGCTTTATAGCCTTTATATTCATAAATTAAATTTTTAGTAGGCAATCCTGGGTTTGCCAATGGATATGGCATCCATTTTCTATCTTTATTTATACCGTCACTATCTACTCTTGTAAATCTTTCTTTTATATATTTTTGCACATGCTCGGAATTTAATTCAAAAACTTCATTAATTACAAAATTATTTGTTTTTTGATAAAAAAGAATACAATCATATGCACTACCAAGCCTGCGTTGTTCATTCGCATTACCAAATTTTCTTTTCCAAATAATTTCATTTATAAAGTTCTCTCTCCCAAAAATTTCATCCATTAAAATTTTACAATAATGCACTTCATTATAATCAAGCTGCACGAAAATAACGCCGTCATCTTTTAAAAGCTCTCTTGCTATTTCAAGGCGATTTTTCATAAATACAAGCCAAGTGGAGTGATTAAAACTATCGTTATAGTTAAAGCTATCGTTACCAGTGTTATAAGGTGGATCTATATAGATAAGTTTTACGCGCCCAGCAAATTCCTTTTTTAAAGAGTGTAAAGCCAAAAGGTTATTGCCTTTTATCAAAAGATTATCTGTGATAGTATCTTGCGGTAGATTACGAGCGAGATTAATCTCAGCATTA
>CAUQOI010000094.1:0-7614 GCA_963519525.1 uncultured Campylobacter sp. | reverse complement strand
GGATAAATTTAGCTACGGCGACGGAGTGTTGTATGTTTATTAAAAATAAAATTTAACCATAATTAATAAAATCTAGGGTTTTACTTTATCGTTATTGTGTTACAAATTTTCTACTGATTTGCCTCATAGTTTGAAAATAATCGCCGAATTTTTCCTCGACTTTTTTGAAATTTTTTATCTTATACATATCTTTTTTATCGCGATGACAGAGCATCAGATAAGTCGTAAAGTGTAAAATATCTAAAATTTCGGCACGCAAATTTCTATCTTCTATCTCGGTTTGCCGGCAGATTTTTAGGATTTTCTTAAAAACTTTCTTATCAAAATAGCAAAAATCGTAGAGCAAAACAAAAAACGAGCTGTCGTTATTTCTGTCTATTTGCTCTCTCAAAAATGCTATATCATCGGTTTTGTTCATCATAAAAAGCCGTCTTTATAATCAGTCCGAGCCCCGCAAAAACCACAACGCAGACGAAAACTATCTGGGATATATCAAGTAGCGTCATTTTGCCGTCTTGGCTATCGTCTTGCCGCTTGTTTGGTTGTCACGCTCTTTAAGCTGACCGCACGCCGCGCTGATGTCAAGGCCCTTGCTTTGCCTGATGGTGCATGTTATGCCGTGATCGCGCATATACGTCTGAAATGCCTCCATATCGGCGGTGTTCGGACGACCGTATTCACTACCCTCGTGTGGGTTGAAGTAGATCAAATTTACCTTTGCCTTGATGCCGTGCAGCAGCGAGACGAGCTTTTTGGCGTCTTTTATGCCGTCGTTCATGTCTTTTATGACGAGGTACTCAAACATCACTCGCTTGCGCATATCGATGGGAAACCCCCTCACCGCCTCCATAACGGACTCGATTTTGTAGGCGTTATTTATCGGCATCAGTTTGCTGCGAAGCTCGTTAGTAACGGCGTGCAAAGATATCGCTAACAGCACGCCCAGATCCATCTCGCCGAGCTTTTTTATCTGGCTGCCTAGTCCGCTCGTGCTAACGGTTTGGCGGCGCGGTGCGATAGCTAACCCATCGTTTTCCTTTAAAATTTTTATGGCTTTACTAACGTTTTCTAGATTGTCCAGAGGCTCGCCCATGCCCATATATACGACGTTTACGCGGCGCTCATAGGGGATTTTGTTTTCTCTTTTTATCCATAAAATTTGCCCTACGATCTCGCCCGGCGTTAGGTTTCTCGTTAGTCCGCTCTTGCCCGTTAGACAAAACGAACAGCCCATGCGGCAGCCTACCTGCGAGCTAACGCAGATGGTATAACGAGCGTGACGCGCTACTTCGCCGTTTTCATCGCTGAGCTCCTCTTTCATCGGCAGCAGCACGCTTTCTATCCGCAGCCCGTCTTTGAGCTCAAAAAGATACTTAATCGAGCCGTCAGCACTCTGCTCAAATTTGACGCATTTTAGCGGATCAAGGTAAAACTCTTGCGCCAAATTTGCACGCAAATCCTTTGGCAAATTTAGCATTTCATCAAAACTAGTTGCGTTTTTCTTATATAGCCACTCGAAAATTTGCTTCGCGCGAAATGGCGGCGAGAGCTGCTCTTTTAGCTCGTCTAATGTAAAATCAAGCAAATTTTTCAAATGGTTTCCTTTTGTTTTAGGTATTTTTCGAGCTCTTTTTTGGCTTGCTCGTGGTTTTTTATAAAATCGGTATGTGCGTTTTTATCGCAAAAATTCGTCGCTACGAATATGCCGTAAGCCGGGATATGAAATTTTTGCGCGACTTTAAGTACGGCAAAAAATTCCATATTTTCTAAAAAATATTCGCGATCAAAAAGCTTATGAGCCAAATTTTGGTCGGTCGTGATAAAATTTGACGAATTCACTTTGCATGTTCCACGTGGAACAACAGAGGCGATTTCACTCTCTATCGGCGAATAGCTTCTGTTTTCTAGGCTTGAAATTTCAATATTTGCTGCGACTGAACTCTCGTAAATTTCAAAGATTTTACCTTCTTTATATAGTCCTGCCGAGCCTACAAAAATAATCTCGCTCGGTAGCGCGTTTAAAATCTTATCCGGGTTTTGGGAGTATTTTGCGCTTTGTAAAATAGGCGAATCTATCAAATTTAGCCTCTCGTCAAGTTGCCGATTGGCCGTTAATTTTTGCTCGTATCTATCGCAATCATCAATCATAGCTCGCTTTTGTAAAAGCGCCGTCAAATTTATGCTCATATCCACTAGCCCGACGCCCATTGGTAGCGCAAATGTAAATATCTCGTTTCGCCCCGCTGAAATAATCACGCCCTGCCCTTTTGTTCGTCAAATTTGAACTCAAATTTCACAGTCTGACCTCGATGCCTTGCTCCCGCAAATATGTCTTAAGCGCTTTGATTTCGATCTCTCTAAAGTGAAAAATCGATGCCGCTAGGCATGCGTCCGCGCCCGCTAAAAATGCGTCCTTAAAGTGCTCCATTTTGCCCGCGCCGCCGCTTGCGATAACGGGGATGTCAAGCGCGCTGAAAATCCGCGTCAAATTTAACTCAAAGCCATTTTTAACGCCGTCGCAGTCCATCGACGTAAGTAAAATTTCGCCTGCACCGCGCTCCTGCGCCTCTTTCGCCCAAGCAAGCGCGTCCCTGCCGGTGTCCAGCCTGCCGCCGTTTATAAACACGCTATAGCCCTCGCCCGTCCTCTTTGCATCAATCGCGACCACGACGCACTGCGAGCCGAATTTATTCGCCGCTTCGTCTATCAAATTTGGATTTTTTATCGCGGCCGAGTTTAGGCTTATTTTGTCGCAGCCGACGTTTAGTAGGCGAGAGATGTCATCGATCGTGCGGATACCGCCGCCAACGGTCAGCGGGATAAAAAGCTCGCGCGCGACCCGTTCTACGACGTCCACGATCGTATCGCGCTCAAGGTGCGACGCCGTGATATCGAGGAAGCATAGCTCGTCCGCGCCCTCCTCGTTGTAGCGTTTGGCTATCTCGATCGGATCGCCCGCATCTACGAGACCTACGAAATTTACGCCCTTTACCACCCGTCCGTCTTTGACGTCTAGGCATGGGATTATGCGTTTTGCAAAATGATTCATCGCTCTTCTTTAGCTAAAATTTGGCTTTATTTTAGCTAAATTTGACTTATCTAATCATTACATAAGATATTTTTGGGTAAAATCGGCGAAATTTAGGAAAAAAATGGAAAATATTAAAGCAAAAAAATGCTTCGGGCAAAATTTTTTACACGACGAAGCGACGCTAAACAAAATCATCCAAGCGATTCCCAAAGATACGCAAAATATCGTTGAAATTGGGCCTGGCTTAGGTGATTTGACATTTAGAATTTTGCGGATTTGCGGCGTAACTAACTATGAGATAGATACCGAGCTTTTTGCGCTGCTGCAGAAAAAATTCGCAAACGAAATTCAAAACGGACGATTGAAACTTTTTTGCAAAGACGCGCTGGATCAATGGAGCGAAGACGGCCTAAGCGATGAGCCGTATTTTTTAGCGGCAAACCTGCCCTACTATGTCGCTACGAAGATGATCCTAAATGCAATCGAAGACGAGAAATGTCGCGGCCTGGTCGTGATGATACAAAAGGAAGTCGCGCTCAAATTTAGCGCAAAAAGCGGCGATAGAGATTTTAGCTCTTTGGCGATTTTAGCCTCGCTTCAAGGCGGCTGTGAGCTGCTTTTTGACGTGGATGCGAGCTGCTTTAACCCGCCGCCCAAGGTGACTTCCTCGGTTATAAAACTGCAAAAAAGAAAAAATTTAATAGGCGAAACCGGAGTATTTGAGAGTAAATTTGAATACGAAAAATTTAAAACTTACCTCAAAATCGCCTTTAGCGCGCCCAGAAAAACGCTAATGAAAAATTTGAGTTCAAGCTATAAAAAGTCTGAAGTCGAGCGAATTTTTAGCATGTTAAATTTGAGCGCAAACATCCGTCCGCACGAGCTAAATGTCGATCTTTATCTAGAAGTATTTAAAAATTTAAAGGAAGATAATGAACGACAAGAACGAAGAAAAAGCGGTGGTCTCTCAGGGCAAGAGCAATAAAAAGCGTAGATTTCGCCCGAGAAATAAAAATAAACAAGAAAATTTAGATCAAAACGCGCAAAATGGCGAACAAAAAGCTAGTCAAAGCGTGATAGATAATTTCTTTTTAGAGCCTTTTGACGGCGGCGAACAGCACGCCCAAAACGGCGAGCAAACTAACGCTAACAAACAAAACACCAGAAAAAATCGCGGTAAAAATAGCAAACAAAACTCCCAAAACTGCGCGCAAAGCGAAAATAAAAACGCTAACAAGCAAGCCGCTAACGCCGAAAATCAAACAGTAGAAACTAAGCCTAAAAAACAGCGAAAGCCGAAGAAAAATTTACCCGCCAAGCTAAGCGGAAACGAGCAATGGCAGCAAGATATAGCTAGCGCTATGGAGGCGAACAAAGCCGTCCACGAACTACGCCTTGAGCCGATGAAATACCTAAACTCGACCGATCACAGGATCCGCGTCACGCCTCTTGGCGGACTGGGCGAGATCGGCGGAAATATGACGATATTTGAGACTGACACGAGTGCGATCATCGTAGATATCGGCATGAGCTTTCCTAGCGAGAGCATGCACGGCGTGGATATCCTGATCCCCGACTTTGACTACGTGCGCAAGATAAAAGACAAGATAAAAGGCGTCGTCATTACTCACGCACACGAGGATCATATCGGCGCGGTGCCCTACTTTTATAAAGAGTTTAAATTTCCGATTTACGCCACGCCGCTACCGCTCGGTATGATAAATAACAAATTTGAAGAGCACGGGCTAAAACAGGAGCGTTCGCTTTTCCGCTCGGTCGAAAAGCGCAAGCCGTATTTGATAGGGGATTTTGAGGTCGAGTGGATACATATCACCCACTCTATCATCGACGCTAGCGCACTTGCCATCACGACAAAGGCGGGCACCATCATCCACACTGGCGACTTTAAGATCGACCACACGCCGATCGACGGCTACCCAACAGACCTTGGCAGACTCGCATACTACGGCGAGCGCGGCGTGCTGTGCCTACTGAGCGATAGCACGAATAGCTACCGAGAGGGCTTTACTAAAAGCGAAAGCAGCGTAGGCAAGACCTTTGACGCGATATTTTCTAAAGCCAAAGGCCGCGTGATAATGAGCACGTTTAGCTCCAACATCCACCGCGTTTATCAGGCGATTGATTGGGGACTAAAATATAACCGCAAGGTCTGCGTCATCGGCCGCAGCATGGAGCGCAACCTCTACACGGCGATGGAGCTTGGCTACATCAAACTCGATAAGAAAATTTTTATCGACGCCAACGAAGTCGGCAAATTTAAAGATAATGAAGTGCTGATAGTTACCACCGGCTCTCAGGGCGAGACGATGAGCGCACTATACCGCATGGCTACCGACGAGCACAAATATATAAAAATAAAGCCGACCGATCAGATCATCATCAGCTCAAAGGCAATCCCCGGCAACGAAAGCAGCGTCTCTACGGTGCTAAATTTCCTCATCAAATCAGGCGCTAGCGTCGCGTATCAGGACTTTAGCGAGATACACGTGAGCGGTCACGCCGCGCAAGAGGAACAAAAACTGATGCTGCGCCTAATAAAGCCTAAATTTTTCCTCCCCGTCCACGGCGAGTACAACCACATCGCAAAGCATAAAGAAACAGCCGTAGCATGTGGCGTGGACGAGCGAAATATCTATCTAATGAGCGACGGCGATCAGATAGAAATTTGCCAAAAATACATGAAGCGCGCCAAGACGGTAAAAACGGGCAAGGTCTTTATCGATAACCAAATCAACAAGCAAATTTCAGACGACGTCGTGATCGATAGGCAAAATTTGGCCGAAGCGGGCGTCGTGATGATCATCGCGCAAATTTCCCGCCACGGCGCTAAGCTCATCAACAAGCCTCGCGTCATCAGTTACGGACTCGTGGGCGATAAGCAAGACGGCGAGTTTAGAAAAGAGATGGAGGGCGTGCTGGAGCAGTATCTAGGCAACGTCAAAGAGGAGCTTTTAAAAGACGGCAGGATGCTCGAGGGGCAGGTGCGCCAGGTCATCCGTAAGCATATCTTTAGAAAAGTCAAAAAATACCCGACCATCGTGCCGATCATATACCTGATGTAAGGGCGCAAAATGAGCGATACAATCAAAATAGCCGCTAACGTGCTAAAAACGGAAGCTAATGAGCTAACGAGAAATGCCGAGATCTTAGACGGCGAATTTGAAAAAGCGGTTGAGGTTTTATACAAAACCAAAGGCAAAGTCGTAGTTACCGGCGTGGGCAAGAGTGGACACGTCGGCGCCAAGATCGCCGCGACGCTTGCTAGTACCGGCACGCCAAGCTTTTTCATGCATCCGACCGAGGCGATGCACGGCGATCTGGGTATGATCGGTAAGGACGATACGCTGCTAGCTATTAGCTTTAGCGGCGAGAGCGAGGAGCTAACCAAAATCCTGCCTCACGTGCAGCGTTTTGGCGTACCGATAGTTGCTATGGCGAGGGATAAATTTAGTACGCTGGGCAAATTTAGCGACGCGTTTGTGAAACTTGACGTTAGCAAGGAGGCCTGCCCGCTGGACGCCGCGCCGACTAGCTCGACGACGCTAACGTTAGCCTTAGGCGACGCGTTAGCCGTTTGTTTGATGGAAAAGCGCGGATTTAAAAAAGAGGATTTTGCAAATTTTCATCCAGGCGGAAGCCTCGGCAAGAGGCTATTTTTAAAGGTAAAAGACGTGATGAGAAGCGAAAATTTACCGATAGTACGCTGGAATGCGAGCCTAAAGCAGGCGATCGATACTATGACGCACGGCAAACTCGGCACCGTTCTCATCGTGGATAAAGACGGCGTTTTGGACGCTATTTTAAGCGACGGAGACCTTAGACGCGCGCTCATGAGGGAGGATTTTGATCTAAACGATGCCGCGATCAAATACGCGACGCTAAAACCAAAAGAGCTAAACGATAAAGAGATGTTAGCGATTGATGCGTTAGCGCTTATCGAACGCTACAAGATTCAGCTCCTAGCCGTCGTGGAAAACGGCGTGCCCGTGGGCGTTCTGCACATCCACGACCTTGCAAATTTAGGATTATAAAATGCAAAAAAACAGACTAAATAAATTTATATCGCATAACACGAGTTATTCGCGTAGAGAGGCCGACGAGCTCATAAAGCAGGGCAAAGTTAGCGTAAACGGCCGGGTCGTTAGCGAGCTAGCCACTAGCGTTAGCGATGAGGATAAAGTAAAGATAAACGGCCGCATAGTGCGGCTAAAAAAAGAATTTACCGTGATTGTTTATCACAAACAAAAAGGTGAGCTGGTTAGTAAAAAAGACGACCGCGGACGCAAAACTATCTATGATAGTTTGGACCGGCAGTTTGCTAAATTTGTTAGTATCGGGCGGCTTGACTACGCTAGCGAGGGGCTACTTTTACTAACGGACGCTCCGGCGATCGCCACGGCGCTCATAAACAGCGACGTAGAGCGCGAATACTATCTAAAGGTAAAAGGCGAGATAACGCCCGAGGTGATAACGGCGATGAACGAGGGCTTTTTCGCTGCGGACGCCACTAAGGGCGCGCATGCTAAAACCGCGATAAAATCGATGGAATTTAAGCCGTTTTT
>CAUQOI010000093.1:0-7634 GCA_963519525.1 uncultured Campylobacter sp. | reverse complement strand
CTAAAAGACGTGGGCGGCGTGCTTGTCGCGGGAGGTTTTGGCGAGCGCGGCGTGAGCGGCAAGATCGAAGCGATAAAATACGCCCGCGAAAACGGCGTACCGTATCTTGGCATCTGCCTAGGCATGCAGCTAGCGCTCATCGAGTTTGCCCGCAACGTGCTAAAGCTCGAGGATGCAAATTCGGTCGAATTTAAGCCCGAGTGCGTAAATCCTATCATCTATCTCATCGATAGTTTCATCGACGCGCACGGTCAAACGCAGATCCGAACGCACCAAAGCCCGGTAGGCGGCACGATGAGGCTTGGGGCGTATGCTTGCGACGTGAAGCCCAGCTCGTTGCTAAGTCAAATTTACGGCGGCGCTAAAAGCGTCAAAGAGCGCCACCGCCACCGCTACGAGGCAAATCCGAAATACAGAGCTGAATTTGAAGCAAACGGCCTGATAGTTAGCGGCGAGAGCGACGGACTGATCGAGGCCGTCGAGCTTAGCTCGCCAGCACCTGGCGCCAAAAACTCGCATCCGTGGTTCGTCGGCGTGCAGTTTCATCCGGAGTTCACCAGCCGCCTAACAAACCCGAATCCCGTAGTTTTGGGCTTTATCAAGGCTAGCCTAGAAAAATCGAAATAATCAAATTTAGAGCCGCTCGGCTCTAAATTTCTTTCCTTTAAATTTAAAAATTTACGCCGCGTTTATTATTTTAAAACGTTAAATTTGTAAAGAGTATCAATTCTGTAAAGCTCTTAAACCCGCATCAGACCCGTAATTTCGCCGCTTTGTTTACAATTATAAGAAATTAAATTTCAAAAAGCTATAATTTGTGCATTAGAAAATAAAAAAGAAGGAAAAAGATGAAATTTGAACCAAAATTTAGCCTTTTTTGCGGCGCGACAGGGGTAAATTTGACCCCCGAGGCGAGCGAAAATTTAGGCAAAAACGGTAGCAAGGCGGCGAAATTTGACGGCGAGGCTTACGCAAAAGCCCGTCAAAACGATGTTAAATAAGGAAAAGATAAAGGAATTACTGAACCAGAGATTTGAAAAGGACATTCACAAAAAACTTTCAGAAATTCCTACGCCTGATGCGTTAAAGGATGTATTTAAAGGTGCCGAGCGTATAAAACGCGCGATCGAGCAAAACGAAAAGATCGTCATCGTCGGCGACTACGACGTGGACGGCGTGATCGCCAGCGTCATAATGGCCGAGTTTTTCGATGATTTAGGCGTTAGCGAGTATTTCGTGCGTATCCCAAATCGCTTTAGCGACGGCTACGGGCTAAATCCGCAAATCGTCGAGGAGATCGCGGACGCCAGCCTCATCGTGACCGTAGATAACGGCATCTCGGCAAACGACGCGGCTCAAATTTGCAAGCAAAAGGGCATCGATCTCATCATCACCGATCACCACATGCCGCCCGACGTCCTACCCGAAGCCTACGCGATCATAAATCCGAAGCAAAAGGATTGTCACTTTCCAAACGTCGAAATATGCGGCGCTCAGGTCGCGTGGTATCTAGTCGGCGCGCTAAAAGATGTGTGCCGCATCAACTACGATATGGGTAAATTTCTCGACCTCCTCGCCATCGCGATAATCGCCGATATGATGGAGCTTCGCGACCTAAACCGCATCCTGGTTAAGCTTGGCGTAAACCGCCTAAACAGCTCGCGCAGGCCCGCGTTTACCGCGATAAAGCAGCTCTACGGCAAGGATAAATTCGAGTGCGACGACATCAGCTTTCTCATCGCGCCGCTCATCAACTCCTCGGGCCGTATGGACGATGCGAGCGTTTCTTTTGAGTTTTTGCGCGCTAAAAATTTAGACCGAGCTTGCGAGTGTCTCGACACCATCGTGAGTTTTAATAACTCGCGCAAGGAGGAGGAGCGCACGCTTTTTGAGTGCTCGCTAAAGGACGTGCGCGAGGATGAGCATATCATCGTGACGTGGGGCAGGGGCTGGCACGAGGGCGTCATCGGCATCGTCGCATCGCGTCTGGCTAAGCAGTTTAAAAAGCCCGCCATCGTCTTTAGCATCGACGAAAACCGCGCCAAAGGCAGCGCTAGAAGCGTGGGCAAGCTAGACATCCTATCGCTCATCGCTAGCCACGAAAATTTACTTGCGGGCTACGGCGGACACAAAGGGGCTGCCGGCATCGTGATAGACCCGGCAAATTTAGAAGCGTTTAAAAACGCGATAAATAGCTCGTGCATGCTGATGGACCTGCACGAATTTAGCGCGTTTGACGAGCCGTTAGGCGAGATAGAAGCCGGCGAAGTGGACTTTGAGCTGCTTGAAATTTTGGAGTATTTTGAGCCCTATGGACAGAAAAATCCGCGCCCGCTCTTTGAGATCAAATCCGCCGTCGTCAAAAACAAAAAACTAATCGGCAGGGAGCAAAATCACCTAAAGCTTATCCTGCAAAAAGACGGCAAATGCCTCGAGGCGCTGTTTTTTAACTTCACTCGCGAGCCGCACGCAGGCGAGAGCATAGATCTCGTTTTTTCGGTATCGAAAAACTCGTTTCGAGGACTGGTTACGCCCCAGCTACTGGTAAAAGAGATTTTGTAAATTCAATCTCGGTTTCGTTAAGCTCAAATTTGATGAAACCGAGATTACTTAAATTTATAATTCTAATCCGCTAAAGTTACTTTTCTACACACTTAACGCAAGCGACCGAAATAGCACGGTTTGAGCAAAATTTCACACAAAATAATTAACATTACATAAATATTCATACTTTATTTAAGTTGATTTTTGCTTCAATTTCAATATTAAATATTAATTTTGTAGGAGCGAAAATGAAAATTTCTTACGTTTTGGCGCTGGCTATGGCGTCAAATTTGATGCTTAGCGCCGAGGAAGCGGTAAGCTTGAGCCCCGTTACCGTCTCGTCAAAAATGCAAAAATCAGCCCTCGACGAGCCGACCAACGTGCAAATAGTCGGCAAGGGCGCGATACTGGAAAACAGCGACATCGCCAAATCGCTTTCAAATCTGAACGGCTTTACGATGGAGCGCAAGGGCGGAGGCGGTAGCGAGGTTTATTATCGTTCGCAGACGGCGGCTAGGCTGCCGGTGCTGATCGACGGTAGCACGCTAAACGGCGGCTGCGGCATGCGCATGGATACGCCCATCACCTACATCTCGGCGCAAAACTACAGCTCGGTTCGTATCGTAAAAGGCCCGCAAGACGTCAGATACGGCGCGCTCATTAGCGGCGGTATATTTTTCGATAGAGAGATAGCAAGGCTGTCAAAACCGAGCTTCGGAGGAAACGTAAGCGTGCTGGGCGGCAGCTTTAAGCGGTTTGAAACTACCGCGGACGTAGCGGCGGGTAACGAGCTGGGTAGCCTAGAGGTCTCGGGCGGACACTACGAGAGCGGCGATTATAAAAGCGGCGACGGACAGAAAATGCATACGCACTATAAACGCAACAGCGTTTCGCTCGTGGGTACGCTAACGCCCACGGATACTACCGCCTTGCAGCTAAGCGCGGATCTGGGTAATGGAGAAGCGGCTTATGCCGATAGGATGAGGGACGGCGTACAGTTTGACCGTAAATCTTTTGGACTAAAATTCGAACAAGACGTCGGCGAGCACAAGATCAGGCTAAGCTCGTACTATCATCAAATCGACCATATAATGGACAACTTTACCATGCGTCCAGTAGTACCGGGCACGGGGCGTGGCAAGGGATATAGCATCAGTCACCCGATACGCGATATGTACGGCTTTAAGCTAGAAGGCGAGTTAAATTTTGATAATCTAACCAGCTTCATCGGCGCCGGTTATTCGCAAGACTCCTTTAAATGGCGGGGTGCCGGAACGGGCGGAGCCGGCGTATCTAAAGCCGAAATGGATGCCGCCGTATCAAAGCCGCACGTAAAAGAGCGCAAGGTAACGTATAAAACGATATATACTCAAAACGAATACGTCCTAGAAAACGACTACGGGCTTTTTGGCGGACTTAGGCTGGACGCGGGCGAGAGAAAACTGCTAAAAACGAATAAGAGCAGGAAAGAAAATTTATTCTCCGGTTTTTTCAGATATGAAAAATATCTGCAAAATTTAACTCTCTACGCAGGTCTAGGGCATGCACAAAGACTGCCTGATCACTGGGAAACAAATAAGGACGCGAACTTAGAGCTACGTAAAGAAAGAAACACTCAGCTAGATTTTGGCGCAGTGCTAAAAGATCAAAATTACGAACTAAGCGCAAATTTCTTCGTCTCAAAGATGGATGATTATATCATGCTAAAATACAATCCTATGGGCATGTCCTCAGACGCCTTTAATACCGACGCCCTGCTATACGGCGGCGAGATAGAGGGCACTACGCTGCTAGCCGATATGTTTAGGCTGGGGGCGGGTGTATCCTACGTCTACGGCAAGGTGACTAAAAACGCGGGCGGCCTAAAAGACGGCGACGCGCTGCCTAAGGTTTCGCCTCTAGCGTTTAAACTAAGCGCCGGTTTAGAAAAGCCCGACTGGTTCGTCAAAGCCGACTTCTACGCTAACGCGTCGCAAAACCGCGCGCAAAAAGGCTACGGCGACGTGGGCGGCATGGACCTGGGTAAGAGCGATAGCTTTTGGACGCTGGGGCTAAGCGCGGGCTATAAATACAAAAATTATCAATTTTTGCTAGCGGCGGAAAACCTAAACGACGCCAAATACGCCTATCATAACTCAAAAGGCGGCTACGGCGGCGGTATCGCAGGCTACGAGACTATCCCGAACGGCACGAGGCTTTATGAGCCGGGCAGAAGCTTTTGGGCGAAATTTAAGGTGCATTTTTAGGGCGTAGCTCGGTTAATTCGGCGCGGTTTTAGCTTTGTGCTTTGTTTTTAAACCGCTCCGAATTTATGCTAACTTCAAATTTGTCGCGCCAGGCTTTTATGGCTCTTGCCGGTTTTTGGGCTTGCAAATTTGCGTGCGTTTTTGTTGTTTGGTGATCAAATTTGAAGTCAAATTTAAACGAGGCGAGCTTGCCGCGCGGTACTTATCGCAAAATAGTCTAAATTTGACGGCCATAAACGACGACGCAGATGCAAATTTGAAAACGAGAGAATAGTAGAAAAATTTAAAAAGCGGGAAATTTGGATAGAAATTTCGGGGAAATCCCCCGAAATTTAAGCTCTTTTATTCTCCAGGCGATTTAAAACGGGTTTTAAAAACTCGTCAAATTCATCTTGCGTTAGCACTCTTTTGCCTAGTTTTTCCTTGCACTCTTTACCGAGCTCGCAAAGCACCTCGCGGTTTGCGATGCTTTGGGCCTTGCCGTGTCTTGCTAGCACCGTATTTAGCTCGTGTTCCTCTGAGAAATTAACCAACTCGCGATCTGTTGCCATTTTAGCTCCTTTGCTAAGAATTTGTGCGATGATTATACAGTTTTAGGTTTAACGTATGGCTAAATTTGCGTGATAAACGAGTTTGCGTAGTTAAATTTAACGGCGTCAAATTTGACGCTCCGCGCTACTCTATCCCACCCAAAAGCGGTACGAATAAGCACTCGTCAAGCGCTTTTTGCGTTATTTCGCCGCGAGCGTCCTTTGTAAATTTGACGATAAACTGTTTACCGTCTTTTTTGATAGGAGCTACTAAAATGCCGCCGTTTTTTAGCTGGTTAAAAAGCGTCTGCGGCACCTGCTGCGCAGCGGCCGAAAGTAAAATCCTATCGTAGGGCGCGTAGCTTTTCCAGCCGACGTTTCCGTCGTCAAAACGTACGTGGACGTTGTGGATTTTAAGCGCTTCAAAGCGTTTTTTGGCTTCGCTTGCGAGCTTTTCGATGCGCTCGACGCTAAAAACCCTGTGCGCTAAATGCGATAAAATCGCCGCCTGATAACCGCTACCGCAGCCGATCTCTAGGGCATTGTCGATATCTTCGGCCTCAAGCGCTAGCGTCATTTTGGCTACCGTTAGAGGCGAGCTGATCCATTGATTGCCGCCGATAGGCTGAGCGTCTAGGCTGTAAGCGTGGCGCGTGACGGGCGCAAAGATCTCGCGCGGAGTATCGCAAAGAGCCTTATAAAGCGAGGGCGTCAGAGTGAGTATATCGCCGATCTCGTCGGCCATGTTTGTGCATTTTGATTTTTCAAGAGCGGTCATAAAAGTCCCAAATTTCGTTTGGTTTCAAGGATCAAATTTGAGTCGAATTTTGCTTCTTTTGCAAATTCTCCGCTCGGTAAAAAAACGCCTGAAAACTCCAAATCAAGCGAGCTTGCGGCTACGACGTAGCAGCTATTGGCAATCGCTAGAGCCTTGCAAAGCGTAAGATATGCGTCCTCGCGCGCCTTGCCCCACATCGCGGGCACGAGGATGATATCGCAGCCTTTTAGCTGCTGCCAAAGATGGGCAAATCTAAGCTCAAAGCAAATTAAAACACCGATTTTTAGCCCTTTAAAATCAAACGGCTTTATCGTCCCGTCGTCTCCCGCTGCGAAAATTTCGTGCTCTAAATTCGGGCGAAAAAGCTTTGATTTATTTTGCGTGTAAAAGACGTTTTGACTGTTTAGCAGGATAAATTCGTTGTAAATTTCGTTTTTTTGCGACTGCGTGATTGAAATTTGCGCGAGTCCTTTGGCGCGGTTTAGGCTCGTTAGGTGCGTGAGTCCGAGGAATTTATCGGGACTTAGCGCTTCTTGCAGCACTTCAAAAAGTATAGCGTCAAAGCTACCGATCGAGCCGCCCAGCATCGCGCGGTTTGCACCGCTAAAAAATCCGTCGAAATCATATCCGCTCACGCACAGCTCGCTGGCTAGTATGACTGAGTTTCTGGGTGCGGCGGCGATTTTTTCTAGCAGTTCGTCTTGTCTTTGCTGGCAGGTCGGCGCAGTTAGGACGATAGGGCATAAATTTGGACTAAAAGTCGTCAAAACTGATGCTTCCCTTGCTATAGTTTGTCACTTTTGCCTCAAAGAAATTTGACTTTTGGTCGTTAAATTTAGCAAAATCATCGACCCATTTGATCGGATGAGGGACGTTGTAGCGGCGTTTTAGACCAATCGCGACTAGGCGCTGATCGATGAGGTAGCGGATGTATTGCTCGATGATGTCGTCGGTAAAGCCCATGATCTGGTTTTGCGTGATGTATTTGCCCCATTTGATCTCAAGCTCGCCCGCGCGCTCGAACATATCGTAAATTTTAGCTTCCGTCTCAGGCGTGAAAAGATCGGGACGCTCGGCGCGGACGCTGTTTATCATGTTTTGAAATAGCAGTAGATGCGTGATCTCGTCGCGCTGGATAAAGCGGATCATCTGCGCGCTGCCTAGCATCTTGCCCGCACGCGCCAGCGCATAAATCGCCGTAAAACCGCTGTAAAAATAAATACCCTCTAAAATTTGATTCGCCACCATGGCTAGCAGTAGCTTTTCGTCCGTGACCTCGCCTGCAAGCTCCTCGTAAACGCTTGAGATGTAGTCGTTTTTCTCGCGTAGCACTTCGTCGTGCTTTTCCATCTCGTAGATCAGGTCGGTGTTGTCGCAGATGGCCTCGACCATGACGGCGTAGGACTTGGAGTGGTTGGCCTCCTCGTAGGCTTGGCGCGCTAGGCAGGCGTTGATCTCGGGTGCTGTGATGTATGGGTTGATGTTGTCGGCTAGGTTGTTTGTCTGGAAGCTATCCATCGAGATGAGCTGGCTCCA
>CAUQOI010000092.1:0-7681 GCA_963519525.1 uncultured Campylobacter sp. | reverse complement strand
CATCTGCAATATGAAAAGACTAAAATTTATTTTTGTATACTTTTTTCGGTGTTTTTTGTCCATACAGTTATAAATATATTTACTTGGATTGCGGTGGGTTGCGATCTTGATTATAGAACTGGTGGTTTGCTCGATGGATACATTAATGGTGGCGGCGGCGGTGAGAGATTTGGCATCTGGGCTACATATGCATTTGGATGCGCAATCGCATTTTTTGCCTTTAAAAATAAAAGTTTAGCTACCATATTTTTAATATTTACTATAGTTAGTATAATATCAAATAATACAAGAGCTACCTATGTCGGCGTAATTATTATACTAATAGCAGTATTTTTTACTTTTATTTATTCTAATAAAATTCGTATGGTTTCTTTTGCTGTTATTGGATTATTTGCCTTTGCATTTTATCAAACATCTCATTATGTATCCGCAGATCGATATAATCTATTGCTAATACCTAAGTATATTGAACTTATAAAAAGTTCTCCTAAGGAAATGATAAGATATAAAGATATGGGGTTGAGCGAATCAGTGCCTGCTAGATTAGCAATGTGGAAGTCAGTCTTAATATATCGAATTAACGAGCCCTTTGTGCCAACTGGGTACGGTAGATTTTTATACGGAAAAACCATTAGAAAGTTAAATTCTGACCAAAATATACCGTTTTGTGACTATTCTCAGGTACATAATGAATTTTTAGGTATATTTTTTTCGTTGGGCATATTTGGATTGCTAGCATTTATAGGAATATGGATAAGTTATTTAAAGGTCGGCATTCAAATAGCTAGAAGTGGCGATGTGTTTACAAGGGTTTTTGGTTATTTTATCTTTTTTGGCGGACTTGGTTTTATAGCTAGTCTCTTTTTTGGTAGTTTTTTTGGCAGCAGTGAGGCAAAACTATTTTATCTAACTTTTGGTATAGCGCTTGGAATTTGCTATAGTAAGGATTTTAAGAATGACGAATATTCTAGAGCTTGAAAGCTCGCTAGGCTTCGGCGGTCAGGAGCACCGCACGCAGCGCGTCATAAATGGGCTAAATAAGGATAAATTTAAGGTATTTTACGCGCTAAATCCAGGCTCAAAAAGCTTTGAAAAGCCTATTGATTGCGAGTTTGCGGAATTTAACCTAAGCAAGGTCTATAATATTTTTGAAATTTTTAAAATTTGCCGTTTTGTGCGCGAAAAAGGTATCTCGATCATCGCAACGCACTCGGGCAAGGACGGCAACATCGGCGCGATCGTCGCAAAGCTAACGGGCGCGAAAGTAGTGCGCACTAGACACCTGCAAACGCCGATCAGGTCGGCGTTTAGCTACAACGTAAACAATAAAATCGTAGCCGTCTCAAACGCCGTAAAAGCCCAGCTCGTCTCTCAGGGCGTGCGGGGAAATTTGATAGACGTTATCTATACCGGCGTGGATACGGCGCGGTTTAATCCAAATTTTACTAAAGATATAAAATCAGAGCTAAATTTGAGTGCGGACTGCCTCGTAGTCGGTATCGTAGCGGTCTTGCGCGTAGCGAAAAATCATCAGCTTTTATTTGAAGCTTTTAGCGAGCTAAATCTGCCAAATACCGCTCTGGTCGTGGTCGGCGACGGTCCGCAGGAAGAAAATTTAAAAAAAATAAAGACGCCAAACATCCACATGCTAGGTTCCCGCACCGACGTGAGTGAGTTTTTGGGTAGTTTTGACGTTTTCGTGCTGCCATCAAAGATGGAGGCGCTGGGCACGGCGCTGCTTGAAGCGCAGTCGTGCGGAGTGCCTTGCATCGGTAGCGACGCGGGCGGCATCGGTGAAGCGATAAGTAGCGGCAAAACGGGACTTTTGTTTAAAAACGGCGATAAAGAATCGCTCAAAGCGGCCTTAAAAACGCTCATAGAAGACGCGGCGCTTCGGGCGAATTTTAGCGCGAACGCGAGGGAATTTATCGTGCGAAACTTCTCGATAGAGACGATGGTTGCGCAGACGGAAGCGATGTATGAAGCTCTTTGAGAGCGCGGCGTGGTTTATTTTGCGCTTTAAAAGCGTGCGCAAAACGCAGCTGGTTACGCAGCCCATACAAACGGTTTGTTTTTTTAGCAACACCGCGCTTGGCGATACGATTTTTAACACGCCCGTTTTTCGCGTTTTTCGGCAAAATTTCCCGCACATACGTACTGTCGCGCTGCTAAATCCATCTACCGCGCCGCTTTTTAAAACCGATCCGAATATCGATGAAATTTTGCTTTACGACGGCAAAAAAGGCGGTTTTTTATGCGCTTTGTTTGCTTTAAAAAAAATAAAACCCGACGTCGTTTTTATCCTGCACTCAAACGAGCCCGAGGCCACTCCGTTAGCCGTTTTAAGCGGGGCCAAATACGTCTTTAAGCTGCCAAATGCCGGCAGTAAATTTAGCCCCTTTCACTCAAACGCGCCAGAACCATACGGAGATGAGCGATATGTCGTACTAAACCGCTTAGAGCAGCTTAAATTCGTCGGCATTGAGAGCCGCGATACGAGGCTAAATTTGTATCTGCGAGATGAGGATTTCGCCCACGTCGATGAGATGCTAAAAGGCTGCGGCAAGCGTAAATTTATTGGCTTTCAGATGGGGGCCAGCACGGTTTCTAGGCAGTGGTTTTGGCAGCGTTGGCGGGAGCTGGCGGAGCTTATTTTGGCGCGCACGGACGCCGTTATCGTGCTTACGGGCAGCCCCGCCGAGCGAGCGACGACCGCGCAGTTAGACGAGGAGTTAAGAAGCTCTCGCGTGATAGATGCGGCGGGCAAATTTAGTCTGCGAGAGGCCGCCGCGCTGATAGCTAGGCTTGACGTGTTAGTGACGCCCGATACCGGCCCGCTGCATGTCGCAGCCGCACTAAAAACGCCTACGATCGGGCTTTTTGCCGTCGCTTCGCCTGTGAACTCAAATCCGGATTTTGACGAAAATATCCATAAATTTATCAAAAAGCCGCGCACCTGTTCGCCTTGCGTCGGTAAAAACTGCAAATTTCAGGAGTGCATGCTGCAAATAGGGGCGCACGAGGTCTGGGAGATGCTAAGGGAAATGATTTGAAAAAGATTTTGTTCGTCGATACGGGGCGCGAATACGGCGGCGGGACGAAGAGTTTTTTGTATCTTTTGCGTGGGCTTGCCGCGCAGCAAAAATACGAGCTTTGCGCGTTTTTTGAGACTGATTACGAGTCGGGCGGACGCAACATCTCGCAAATCATCGAAGAAGCCGGGGCTAAATTTATAAATTTTGCGCCTAAAAAGCAGCCCTCAAAGCTAAAAAAAGAGCTTTTACGCGCGCTGGGCGGTCAAATTTTAGCAAGATACCTCTACAAAAAAGACTACGACTTCGCGCTTTGCTTGCTGCGGCAGGTGCGGCCAGATATCCTTCATCTAAATAATCACTTTTCAACCAATCTCGCCTACATCGCCGCCGCAAACGCCCTAAATATCGCGGTAGTGCAGCACCTGCGTAAAAACTCGCCTATCGAACCCTTTAAACTTGAGATTTTAAAGCGGCTAAAATTTACGCCCGTTTGCGTTTCAAACGCGACTTACGAATTTTACGCCGCGCAGATAAAAATGCCTAAAAACGTGGTTTATAATCCCGTGGAGGCGCCTGTTTTGAAACGAGAAAGGTCTGAAGCGAGCGAAAATTTAAGCCGCGCACAGATAAATTTAAAAGATATCGGCGAGGGTAAAAGCACCTCCCTAAAAGCCAAATTTGACGCCGAAAAAATAAATATCGTAATGCCCGCAAATTTCTTGACGCTTAAAGGCCACGAGATAGTTTTTGACGCGCTTGCGGGACTAAAAAGAAGCGATATAAAGGTATATTTTGCAGGCACAGGCGAGCTAAAAGCGGGCGCTAAAGCCAAATTTGACGCGCTGATAAAATCAAACAAGGCCGAGTATCTGGGCTTTGTATCAAAAATGGACGAGATTTATGCAGCGTGCGACTACGTACTTGGATTTTCCAGCGACGAGGGGCTACCTAGGGTCGTCATAGAGGCGCTTGGCTGCGGGCTTGGCGTCGTGTACTCTGATATCGCCGTCATAAGGGAGATTTATGAAATCTCCTCAAAAAAGCAAGATTTTTTTATAGTTCAAAGAAACTCGGACGCGCTTTTAGCCTGCTTTGACGGCTTGCGTAGGCCAGCCTCAAAAAGTCCCGATGATGCCGTTATAAAGGCATTTAGCATAGAAAATTATCTTCGCGGGATAGATAGGATATATAGCGAACTTTGACGAAGGCCTCGATGTCTGCGAGGTTTTGCTCGCTAAGCTCGAAAAACGCGCTCGCGTCGATATCCCGTACGGTTTTAAACACGGAGCTAACGGGCGATAAATTCGAGTTTATCACGAGCGAGTCGGCGACGCCTCTTTGTTCGCTAGCAAAGCAGGGCCCCATCAGGCAGATCGTGGGCGTGCGAACGCTATCTGCGACGTAGTAGTTGCCCGTATCCGAGCTCGCGTAAAGCTGCATCTGCGAGAGGTAAAACGGCAGCTCCTCAAGTTTGATTTTATCTATCAAAGAGATGATTTTTAGCTCGTTTTCGCCGAATTTTTTCACGTAAGTATCGCAAATTTGCGAGCTAAAATTTGACTCGCCGCCAGTACTGCTTTCGCTGCAAATTTGAGCTTTTGGTTGCTCTTCGTTTGCATTTTTAAGATCGCCGCAAATTTCGCTCGTATCGCTACCGGCTAAATTTGCGCAAATTTGTCCATCGCTCGGATTTTCCGTCTGTTTTTTGTCCGTATTTTCCGCGAGCAGGTTTTTTAGCAGCGCAGCCTCTTCGCCGACGCCGAAAATGTAAACCTCGCAGTCAAATTTAGCGAAAATTTCAAATATTTTTTCCCAAGTATGTTTTGGCGGCGTTTTCATTTTGTTGCCCGCGCTCAGGCTTACGCCAATCTTAAATTTGCCGCTTTTTATTAGATTTTCTTGCGGGATAAAGAGCGGTTTTTGCAAACATTTTTCATATTTTAGCTCGCTCTCGCCCAGCGTTTTTAGGTAGGTTAGTAGCGTGAGGTCTTGCAAGGTATGCGGCACTTTTTTCATGCCGAGCGACAGCAGGGCAAAGTCGCTAGATGCCGCGTAGTGATGCACGGCGACGATGTTTTTAGCTAGAGTGCAGCGCGCTAAAAAGAGATTTAGGCTGTTTGGCATCAGCACGTAGACGCTCTCGTAGTTGCGCGAAAAAAGCTCGAGCGCGAGTCCTATTTTTGAGGCTTTTTTGCGTTTTACGCCGTTTATCGTAAATATTTTTTCTATTCGGCTGTCGTGTTTTGCGAAGGATAGGTTTATCTCGTCGATTAGCACGTCAAATTTGCCAAGCCTGTCAAAGATCACGGCCGAGTTTGCGTAGTCGCCGATTTTAGCGGTTTGTATGAGTAAAATTTTGCCTTTTTTGCCTTTAAATTTTATCTTTTTCATCGCAAAAAGATATGGGTAAATGAGCAAATATATGAGAAAATATATCAAAATTTAGGCCTTTATTCTATAAAAATTTAGCCTAAATTTAGCATAAATTTATAAATTTACGGACATTTTTGAGCGAGCGAGAGTGAAAATTTGACTCAAAAACCGCTTACTGGATTTTAATGATTTTATCGTTATAATGGGCGTTTTAAATTTAAGGGAGAAAATGACGAAGCTACAAAACCGCCTACAAAACGCCGCTTTATACCTCGTTTGCGTTTTTATCGCTTGCGAGCATATCCCGCGTATGACGGCGGCGAAAAACGTCTCGCTCTACCTTGCGCTCGTATGCGCGATCTGGCTTTATTTTACGGATAGGGCGCGATTTGCCGCAAGGGTCGGCGTAAATTTTAGCCTTTCGCGCGCGCCCGCGTTTTGTCTTATCGCATTTACCTTTTACGCGTTTTTGATCTCGGCCTTTCCCTACGCACCGCAGTTTGATTCGCTGGGCAACGCTGCTGGCGAGTTTGGCCGCGGATTTGCTTTTTTGCTCATCGTCTATGTCGCGGCAAACGGCGAGACCGCTCAAGCAAAATTATTTTTTTACGCGCTGATAGCGGCCTTTGCGGTTATCAGCGTTTACTACGCCGCGCCGCTTTTTAGCGAATTTGAGAGGCTTGGCAGCGCGGGCGAGTTTGACGCGCGGGTCGTGCGCCGAGCTTACGCGGACTACGTGGATAGATTTTTGCCTTTTGCGCTGGCGGGAGTTTTTATCTTTGGGCGGCTTTGGGCGCGAGTTGCGTGCGGCGCGCTTTGTCTGGCGGCCGTAGGGCTTGATGTTTTGAGTGGCATTAGGGGTAGCTGGGGGGCGATGCTGGCTTGTTTTATTATGTTTGGTTTTTGTTTGTATATTTTAGGCGGCGAAGCGAAGCGTAAATTTAAACTCTTTGCCATTATTTTCGCCGTTTGCGTCGCGGGCGCGTCGGCGGCGGTTTTGAGTTCGCCCACGGCGATGTATAAATTTTTCCAGATCGGGCTAGTGAGCGAGGCAAACCTCGAAAACGAGAGCATGAGAGAGCGTATCGCTGGGCTTAGCTTTAGCTCGGGACGCGATTTGATTTTAAAGGAGCGCTTGCCGCTACTTTTTGCGAGTCCGCGCGCGCTAACGGGGCTTGGATACGGCAAGGAGCAGTATGACGCATTTTTGCGGGGCGAGGCAGATAAAGGCGCGCAGATCTCGATGATGCAGACGAGGCCAAACGGCGAGCGGTATTGGTTTAACGACGAGCCGTTTTTTATCGGGCACTACTACTACTACGGCGCGGTCGGTACGGCGCTGCTACTTGGCGGTTTTATCTCGCTTTTAGCATATTCGTTTAGGCATTTTTTACGCTCGCGCGAGCTGCTTTTTGCGGCGATTTTTATCTCGCTTGCGTGTTATTTCGGCGTGCGCGGGCTGTTTGAGGCGATAAATTTACGCATACTTTATATGTTTTATATGCTTGGATTTTTCGTCTTGCTGGCGGCAAATTCGCAAGCAGGAGCTAAAGGAGGCGGCGTTGAGCGTTAGCGTTTTGATGTATCATCACGTTTTAAAAAATGGCGGATTTATCGCCTCTAGCGCGGAGGATTTTGCCTCGCAGATGAGATTTCTCGCCGAGGCAGGCTACAAAACGCTCACGATGAGCGAATTTATCGCCTATAAAAAGGGCGAGCTGGCCGTACCTAAAAAAAGCGTCCTCATCACCTTTGACGACGGTTGGAAGGACAACTACGTTTACGCCTATCCTATCTTGCGCGAGTTTGGGCTACGGGCAACGATATTTTTAGTGACGCAGTGGATAGAGCGCGCGAGCATGCGGCGTGGCGAGTTTGTAGAACTAACTCACCAAGAATACAAAAAAGCAGCGCCCCAGCGCCCGCAGGACGTGTTTTTAAACCTTGACGAGATAGTGGCTATGCGGGACGTTTTTGACTTTCACTCGCATACGCATACGCATTTTGACGAGTATTTCGGTGCGCTCCCGCTTGAGGAAAATTTTGCTCGGTGCCGCGAGTTTATGCGCGCAAATTTGGGCATAGAAGACAAACTTTTATGCTGGCCGCGCGGCAAATATGACGAAAATTTGATCCGTCTAGCTAGGCAGGCGGGTTACGAGGCGTTTTTCACGACGCAGCGAGGTATAAACAAACGGAACGGCGACCTATCGGCTATCAATCTCATCGCCGCTAAAAAGGACGCAGCATGGCTAAAACGCACGCTTTTTATC
>CAUQOI010000091.1:0-7776 GCA_963519525.1 uncultured Campylobacter sp. | reverse complement strand
GCATCCAGCCTCTATAATATATCGCGGTCAGTAGGCCCGGCACAAGCAGGAAAAAACTATACTTAACAAAGTCGATCATTACCATGAGTGGATTTCGCCTATCTAGTCTGTAAAGTAGCTCCGGCTCTTTATTTTCTTTGCCTGGATTTTCGTTCATATCCTCCGCCTAAAGTCAAATTTTAAATTTATCCAGCCTAGTTTTATGCAAACGGCGAGCGGTTAAAATCGTCAAGTTACGCTGCCGTTTAAATTTACGCCTACCTTCAAATTTAACCTAAATTTGCGGTCAAATTTAACCCGCACTCTCACTTGGTTGCAGCCAAATTTACCTAAAGCTTATCTGTGCGTCGTCAGTGCCGTCTTCTAGCAAGATATTGTAGCCGCCGGTATTTGGCGGGCGTTTATAGATATCTTGCGGGCGGATATCCAGCACCTCGTCGCTAAAAAACACGCATTCGCGCTCGCCCGTATCTACATCGCGCACCCAGATTTTGCCGTCGTCCACGATCTCCTCGTCAAACTCTATCACGCAGTTTTCGTAGATTTTGCCCAGCAGTCGCTCGTGCAGGCGGTTCTCGAGCTCAAACTCCAGCTGTGCTTGCAGACACTCCGCCTCGTCGATGAAAATCGGCTCCAGCGCGATCTTGTCGCCCTCTAGCACGCACTCGAATTTCTCCAGCGTCGAGCAGTCTACCTCGCTGCCGCCCAGCCTCACGACGTCCTTGTTGCGCATAAAGTAGCGGTTGGTGAGGTTGCCCATCAGCGCCTCGTACGCCGTGCCGCCGATCGCGCGTTTGAGTAAAAATTCGTTTTGAAACGCCAGCACCAGCTCCACCTCGCACTCGCGCAGGATCTCTTCGTTTAGCTCGGTGTTTTCACTCAGTAGCTTCGCCGATTCGTCGAGAAATAGGCTAATGGGCCTTTTTTGCTTCATCGTTACGCGCTTTAAAAGCTCGGGCAGGAAGCTGTTTAGTAGGAAGCTCAGCGCGCTTTTGTCGCAGCTTGCGGCGTTAAATATCACGATCTTGCCGCTATTTAGCAGCCCTGCGATACTCGCGTCGCCCGCAGCGCCGTCTCCGTCGCCGTTTAGCGAGTCGTCGTTCATGAGGCCAAGAAACGGCGACATCATCATCGAGTAGTTGCGAAAATCGTCTCTCGTGCGTTCGTCGCCGATATCCTTGTAGCGGCTCGTCGCATCCAAAAACTCGTCCGCAGTCGCTAAAAACGCGCGGTTTATCATTATCGTCTCGCGGGTGAAATTTAGCGTCGAGGAGTCGAGATTGTCGCAAATGAGGCTCAGCGCGTCTTTAAACTCGAGCATCTTTTCCAGGTCTTGCGAGAGGCGCAGTATTGTAGCGACGTCAAAGGTAAAATCCCGCGCGAGCGTGCGTACGTCGGCGTAAAATGCGTCCGTGTAGCAGTCGTTTAGCGGAGTGATTTTTTTAGCGAAAATTTTAAGCGCCTTTAAAACCTTAAAAAACTCCGTCGCGATGCTCGAGCCAAACTCCTCCCAAAACTTCTCCCTCGACTCCATCGGCTTTTTTACGCAGTTTTTGAAATCCCGCGGCTTCATCGAGGCGATGAGATTTATCGGCGCGTCTAGTCTCGCTCCTACGCTCACGACGTCTTTTAGGCGGCCGGCTCTGCGCGCTAGAGCCTTGATTTTGGCGCTTTCGCCGCCTTTATAATCCACGGCGAACACCGCGTAGCCTTTTTGCATGCGGTCAAGCAAATTCGGATATATCATCGCCGTCGTCTTGCCGCTGCCGGTCTCTCCGATGATGGCTGCGTGTGTGAAGTCGCTAGGTATCAGCGCGCCTTTTTTCTCCGCGTTTTCCCGCGTTCTCGTAAATCCCATTATTTTTTGCATATTTTTCCTTGTCGGGGGCGATTGTAACGAAATTTGGTTTAAAGATTTAAATTTGACGGGGCGGCGGAGGCGTCAAATTTTGCCTTTGAGGCGAGATGTAGAGGTAGCCTGCAAAACCCGCACCGCAAAAATGCTAGACGTAAATCCGGCGTCAAATTTGAACCGGTAAACGGTCTAAATTTACTCCGACTTTTTGCAGACGGCGGCTGAGTGCGTGAGCAGATCGTGTAAATTTAGCGCGTCCTTGCGGAAAAAACAGAGGCAAAGCCCTACGATGCTAACTCCTGCGAGCAAAAAGCAGGCGTAGCGGAGTAAAACGCGTATGAAGCCGAGCTTGCGGCCGCTGCGCAGGTCGATGAGGTAGATGTTTTGCGAGCGGTAGCCGGGCGTCTGGGCTTTGATCGCAAAAAAGGCGCAGCAGATGAGAGCGACCGCGAGATTTGCCCCGAATATCGCGGTTTGGTTGTGCAAAAAGTCGTCTTTGCCGCCTAAGAAAACATAGGTCGTGAGGTAATATATCGGCATGCCGATCAAAAAAAGATCGGTGATAAAGGCCTTTACTCGCGCGCCGATAGTGGCTAGCCGCGCTTTTTGTTTTGCCAAATTTACTCCTTTTTATGCTTTGTTTTGGGCGCTCGTTTTGGATTTTTGAGCGTCAAATTTGCTCGCGACCGTCTAAATTTACGCACTTCTACTTTGTTGTAGCGATTTACAACCAACTTTTATGCGTCGCCGCTTTGGTGCGGTAAATTTACGGCTCGTTTCTGCGCGTCCGCCGCTTGCGCCGTCTTATCCGGCCGACTTTGCCCAGCTCATAAACTAGGCTTTTGCCGCCGAATTATGTATTTTCTCGGTGCGGCACAATCTTTATGGGTACCGCCGTCTTTGCTTGTTTTTGGCCGCGCGGCCGTTTGAGACGATCGGTGATTTCCGCCCAGTATGTTTTTGCTAGGCCTGCTTGCGCTTGATTTATCACCCGCTCCGTATCGTTGTCAAGCCGTAAATTGCCGAAACTATGCGCCGCTTTTAAAATCATAAATTTTAGGAAGCGCTTTTGTGGGCGTAAATTTACTCAAATCCAAATTTGACGGTCGCCGCTAAATGCGCAAGACGGCAACGTAAATTTGACACTGCCCCAATCACGACTTGCAAAAACATAACGGCGGGCTTCGTTTATCGTCAAATTTATTGCCCGAGATACCGCAAAAATCGGCTTGCCAAGCCAAATTTGATTTGCGATCGGTTTGTATTCATTTACGCCTGCAAAATCCATCTAAATTTGCGGGGCTAAATCAAACAAAATTTAGTTGCCTCTGCTGCCGGGTTTTATCGCCTTGCTTCCGTCGGCGCAAAGAGGACAGTTTGCTGGCTCGTAAATCTCAAACTCAAAGTTTCCAAGTGCGAAAAACGGCTTGTCGGCGGGTAGTTTGGCGCTAACTTTAGCTACGCTGCCCTCTAAATTTGCGACCTTGCAAAAGCCGCGATTAGCAAGCGCGGCAAACGCCACGACCTTGCCGCCTAGGCTCTCGATCACGCGCGCAGCCTCCAGCGCCGATCCGCCCGTGGTGATGATGTCCTCGCAGACGATAAATTTCTCGCCCTCTCTCACCTCAAAACCGCGTCGCAAGCTCATCACGCGCTCGACTCGCTCTGTAAAGATAAAGCGCTTTTTCGCCGCGCGAGCTAGCTCGTAGCCTGCTAAAATGCCGCCTAGAGCGGGCGAACAGACGCTGTCAAACTCTATGCCAGATTTTTCGATGACGGCGGCTAACTCGTCAGCCAAAGCGCCTGCTAACTGCGGATCCTCGAGTACTTTGGCGCTTTGAAGGTAAAACTGCGAGTGGTTGCCGCTGCTAAGCAAAAAATGCCCCTGCAAAAATGCTCCCGCATCTTTATAAATCTTTTCTAAATTCATTATGTTTCCTTTGAGAAATTTGAGCCGATTTTATCCTAAACGCGCTTAATTTTTTAAAAACTAGTTTACAAACGGCAGATATTTTTGCAGATAGCGGCGTTATGAAATTTATCGTTAAATCCGATAAGCCGCCGAATTTAACGATAAAAGCTTAAAGATTAAACCTTTAAAAGTTCGCTCTCTTTTTCTTTTACGAGCGAGTCGATCTTTGACGTGTAGCTGTCGGTGATCTTTTGGACTTCGTCTTGCCCTTTTTTGCTCTCGTCCTCGGTGATAGCTTTATCTTTTTCTAGCTTCTTAACCTCGTCGTTGGCGTCTTTTCTGATGTTTCTTATGCTGACTTTGGCTTTTTCGCCGAATGCCTTAGCGTGCTTTGCGTTTTCTTGGCGTTGCTCGACCGTCATCGGAGGGAAAAATAGCTTCACGCTCTCGCCGTCGTTGTTCGGATTTACGCCGATATTTGCCGCAGAGATCGCTGCGGTGATAGTTTTTAGCATCGGTTTTTCCCACGGCGTGATGCTTATGGTGCTAGCATCGCTCGTTAGTACGGTGGCGACTTGGTTTAGCGGGGTTTGGCTACCGTAATAATCCACGTAAATATTATCGACTATGCTTATATTTACTTTGCCTGTGCGAAGCGTGCTAAAGTCGCGTTTTAGGCCTTCGATGCACTTATCGCTATGCTCTTTTTGTTTTTTGTAAATTTCATTCAGCATTTATATCCTTTACTAAAATTTTTGTCGTCGTTTTTCCGTTTACTTTAAGGCTCATTCTCACTTTATATCGGTCGATCGGCTTGTTAAATTTAAGCGTCATCTGTCCGTTTTCAAGCTTGACCTTTTTTGTCTGCTGTCCCGTCATCGAGAAGTATCCGTGCGTCGCATTCTCGTCGGTTTTGATGATAAGTTCGCTAATCTTATTATCCTTCGGATAGTCTTGCGGAAGTATCCATTCGGCTTTTAGAAATTTGCTCGCAAGCGCGGACGGTAGGTGCGTGCCGTTCATCGCAGGGATCCTATCTAGTTCGTGCAGATCGCTATCTGCCGCGACTGCGCCCGAGTTTTGGCTGAGTATCACCTCGATGCCGTGTTCTATCGCGACGTCGCGTACCCTGTCGTTATATTCGCCGAAAGGATAGGCGAAATATCGCGGTTTGTAGCCCATATTTTTTTCAAATTTGCCTATGCCGTCCTCAAAGTCGTTTTTTAATTTTTCCTCGTTAAGACCGACCATGTGCAAGTGACCGTATGAGTGATAGCCGACCTCGCCGTATTTTTCGATCTCTTTGATCTGCTCGAAGGTCATAAAGTCGCCGTATTTTCGTGCGGTAGCCTCGACGTAAATCATCAGCGCAAACGGATATCCGTACTCTAAAAATATCGGCAAGCCTTTTTCGTAAAAGCTCTTGTAGCCGTCGTCTACGGTTAAAACAACCCAGTTGTCAGATACCGGCTCGCCGTTTTTTATCGCGTCTACGAGCTTTGAAAGCGGGATGACCTCGTAGCCTTTTTCTTTAAAATAATCAAACTGTTCGCGTAAATTTTTGCTAGAGATGTTGGTACTCGGGTGTCTATCGTCGTCAAATCTGTGATAGTTAAAGATATGCGCATCTGCAAGCGCAAACTGCGCCGCCGCAAAAAATGCGAGGGCGGAAACTATTTTTTTCACCAGATGCGCCTTATTTTTGCTCGCTTGACGGAGCCTCTGGAGCCGCAGGAGCGCTAGGAGCTTGCGGAACGACTGCCTCTGGAGCCGCAGGTAGCGATGAAGTATCGACGCTATCTATGAGAGATTTGCTGCTTTGCGTGTTGTAAACATAGCTTAGCGCTAAGGTGTTTAAGATAAATAAAACGCCCACGACGAAGGTAAATTTGGCCAAAAATCCGGCCGGTCCTTTTGCGCCAAATAGGCTTTCGTTGCTGCCGCTATACGCGCCTAGTCCGATAGAGGAACTTTTCTGAAGCAAAACGGCAATCGTTAAAACTACCGCAAAAATAAACTGCAATACTAAAAAAAGCGAATCCATAAAAATCCTTTTAAATTTTCAAAATTAGTCGCGATTATACTAAAAAAGTTTTGAATTTGGGTTAAATTTCTTTTTCTATCTCATAAAGTTCGTAGCGCACGGCCTTAAAAATCTCGGAAATTTTAACGTCGATGAGCTTAAAACACTCCTCTAAAACCCTTGCGCTTTCTTGCGCACGTTTGATGTTGGCGGTTTGCAAATCATCCAAATTTAGGCGAATTTGCTCGTCTTTTAGGCTCGGTTTTAGCACGTCGTTTGCGGCGTCGCGAAATTTTAAGAATTCTTTTTGCGGTATCTTTGCTTTGTGGCGGAGATTTTTGATTTTTTTAGCGAGGGCCAGGTCGTCAAAGCCGTAACGTCTGACGTCCTCGACGACTCTAAGCCCTTCTTTTAAGCGGTTTAAATTTGCGTCTATTACGCGGTAGAGCCGCTCTTCGCTAGTCATCGCTATTAAAAAATCCTAAAATTCTAAGCAATGAAACGAATAAATTTAAGAAATCAAGGTAAAGATCAACTGCGCCCTCGATCGGAGTTTCGTAGTTGCCGCGGATGATATTTTGCGTATCGTAAAGGATGTACGCGCTAAATAAAACCGCGCCCACGCTAGCAATCGCAAGCTGTAAAACCGGGCTGTGGAAAAATATATTTATGATCGCAGCCACGAGTAAAACGATAAGCGTGATGAAAAGCATCTTGCCCCACGCGGTAAAGTCGCGCTTAGTGTTCATAGCAAACACGCTAAGTCCGCCAAATGCTACCGTCGTAAGCGTAAAGGCCTGAGCCACTATCGCCGCGCCTCCTGGCATCGCAAAAGTGCGTCCCAAAATAGGCGTAAGCGTAAGGCCGCTAACAAAAGTAAAGGCAAAAAGCAGGATCAAATTTAAGCCCGCTTTGCGTTTAGCAAACATTAATCCGACTAAAAGTCCTAGCTCAAGTATCACAAATAGCCAGTAGTTGCCCGCTACCGTCGCTCCCAGCGAGCTATAAAGCCCGACGTAAGCTCCGACGCTGGCTGCTAAAAGCGAAGCCGCGAAAAGCTGATAGGTTTGCTTGATAAACGTGCTAAGCGCGCTTTGCGAATATTCGCTCGCAACCTCGTGCTCTCTTGAGTTTGCATAGTTTCTGTCGTATAAACTCATTTTTTCTCCTTTTTAAATTTTGACGCAAATTTAGCCAAAAATAGGTAAATAAAATATAAAAGATCGCTGAATTTGACGCGCGAAAAGCATTTTAAAAAATTTTGACGAACTTTGAAACGTTTTTGATATAATATTTTATAATTTTTTATCGGGAAATGTAGATGCAAGGTATTTTAGACGGCGCAGTTAAATTTATGGAAGAGGATTTTTTAGAGCATAAGGAGCTTTTTGAGAGCCTGGGCGAGAAGCAGACGCCGCACACTCTTTTTGTGGGCTGTATCGACTCTCGCGTCGTGCCTAGTCTCATAACGAATACGGTTCCGGGCGACTTAGTCGTCGTGCGAAATATCGCAAACATCGTGCCTCCGTACCGCAAAAGCGAGGAGTTTTTGGCTACGACCTCGGCGATCGAGTACGCCTTGCAAACGCTAAACGTGCAAAACGTCATCATCTGCGGGCACAGCAACTGCGGCGGCTGCGCGGCTTTGTGGATGGACGAGGCTAAATTTAGCAAAACGCCAAACGTAAAGCGCTGGCTAGATCTACTAGAACCCGTAAAAAAGCGCGTGCAAAAGCTTTTTGGCGACAATATCGCAAAAAGAGAGTGGATAACCGAGCGCCTAAGCCTTGTAAATTCGTTTGAAAATTTACTGAGCTATCCCGACGTCAAGGCTAAATTTAGAGACGGGGAGCTAAAAATTTACGCTTGGCACTACATAATAGAAACGGGCGAAATCTACAATTACAACTTCGTAACCAAGAGCTTTAAACTGCTAGGAGTCGAGAAATGAGAAAAATTTTAGCCGCCGTTTTTGCGCTGTGCTTT
>CAUQOI010000090.1:0-7842 GCA_963519525.1 uncultured Campylobacter sp. | reverse complement strand
AAATCAAGCTTAGCGTTTGCCTCAAAGCCGTCCGCTTTGAGCTTGGCTAAAATTTTATCCTTATCGCCAATGATTGCTTCGTCTAGTCCGCCGATTTCTACGAGCGCTTTTTTGTAGCTTATGCGTTTAAACGGCTTACTAAAATCGATCTGCATACCGTCAAATTCGATAACTTTTGGCATATCAAGCTTATCAAGAAGCACGTTAAATAGCTCCTCGGTTAGCCCCATCAAATCGTGATAAGTATGCCATGCCCAGTAAAACTCGATGCTTGTAAATTCGGGATTATGCGTTAGGTCCATACCCTCGTTGCGGAAATTTCTATTCATCTCATAAACCGCATCAAAGCCGCCCACGATGAGACGCTTTAGATAAAGCTCGGGCGCGATGCGCAAAAATCTCTCCACGCCAAGCGCGTTGTGAAAGGTTACGAAAGGCTTAGCGTTAGCTCCGCCAGGGATCGGGTGCATCATAGGAGTCTCAACCTCCAAAAAGCCCTTATCCTCGAAAAATCTGCGAATCGTGCTAACGATAACCGAGCGGCGCTTAAAATCAGCCCTAACATCCGGATTCATTATCATATCGAGGTATCTCTGGCGGTACCTAGTCTCGATGTCCGTTAGTCCGTGAAATTTCTCCGGAAGCGGCGAAATGGCCTTTGACGCTAAAGTTAGTTCGCTAACGTGCATAGAGAATTCGCCCGTTCGCGTGACGAAAGCATATCCGCGTACATATATGATGTCGCCTACTTCGATATTTTTCTTTACGACCTTAAACCAATCCGGATCAAGCGTCTTATTACTAAAGTAAATTTGGAGATTGCCGTCCTCATCCTCGATGTTGGCAAATATCGCCTTGCCCGCATCTCTGATGAGCTTAACCCGTCCGGCGAGGCTTACTAGCTGGCCTTCGGCGCTCTTTTCTTCGGTGTCTATTATATGTTTAAATTTGAGCCTAAATTTAGTTATATCCATATCGCGGCGCAAAAAATGCGGATATGGATTTATACCGGCATCTCTTAGCTCGTTTGCAGTCTCTAGCCTCTGGATCTCCAGTTGATTTTCAAATATCACTTGCCGCCCTTTGCCTCTTTGGCATTGCACTCTTTGCACACTCCGTAAAGCTGCATCATGTGTCCGGTTAGCTTAAACCCGTGTTCTTTTGCGATATTTGCCTGTCTTTTTTCTATGGTTGCGTCTTCAAATTCAATGATAGTTCCGCATCTGCGGCATATCATGTGATCGTGGTGAGGCTTGGTTGCGAGCTCGAATTTTTTACCTTGCGAACCAAAGCTGATAGAGGTTACCATCTCAGCTTCTTCGAGTAAATTTAGCGTCCTATAAACGGTCGCGATGCCGACGTTTAAGTCAGGATAGGTCTCTTTAATGAAAAAATAAAGTCTCTCCGGAGTGAAGTGCTCGTCGTTGTTATAGAGCGTCTTTAGTAAAACTTCTCGCTGTTGCGTGTATTTTAGCCCGTTATCTCTCAAAATTTTTTTAAATTTCTCAAGAAGCGCGTCGTATTCTAAATTCTCAATCATTATTTGTACTCCTTAATCGTCGAATTTATCTCTAAATTTGGCCTTTGCTCCTGCATAGAGGCGTCAAACGGCGTCTCCATATTTCCCACCCCGCTTGCTATGCCTTTTACATCCACGTTCATTATCCATTTGCCCGTATCCAGCAAGATCGGATACAGCTTACTTCCTCTAAAATACGGTTCTATTTTGTTATTTAAGACTTGAATGTTTGAAATGGTCACTATCAAAACCGCAAAAACTAGGAAAATTTTGGCGCTTCCGATGATAAATCCGCCCAGTTTATCTAAAAATCCAAGTCCGCTTAGTCCGACTAGCTTCGATAAAAAGGCGCCGATACCTAGGCAAAGTACCCAAAACACGATAAGCGTCGCCAAAAATCCGGCGAAAAACAGAACAGAATCGCCCTCTATCTTATAGATGTTATCGCTTATTATAGTGCCGACCCTAGCGCCGAATCTACTAGCTACGACGATACCGCCGATAAGGCCGATAAGGCCGAAAATTTCCTTTATTAGTCCGCTTATTACGCCTTTTATGCCCAGTATCAAAACGAGCGAAACGACGACTACGTCAAATAATGTAACAAAATCCATTACATACCTAACAATCCGCCCAGCTCTTGCTGGCTCGTAGAGTATCTCATCGCCATCTCTTTGGTTATCTGATTTGCTCTGATAGCCCTCATGAGAGCTTGCGTTTGAGTAGTCATGCCGGTCATTTGCTGATTTAGCTGCATTTGAGAGTAAATTTGATGCACCTTATTTTCGCGGATAAGGTTTGCTATGGCGGCATTGTTTATCAAAATTTCATGAACCGCGAGTCGTCCGCTGCCGATCTTTGGAAGCAAGGCTTGAGAGATAACCGCAGTTAGCGAAACGGAGAGCATATTTCGCACCTGAAGCTGCTCGCCACCCTCAAAGCTATCTATGATACGGTTGATGGTCTGGATGGCCGAGTTTGTGTGCAAGGTCGCAAATACGAGGTGACCTGTCTCCGCAGCCGTGATAGCGGTAGATATAGTTTCCCTATCTCTCATCTCGCCCACCAGGATGATATCCGGGTCTTCACGGAGGGCAAATTTAAGCGCTCTAGCGTAAGACTGCGTGTCTGTACCGATATTTCTGTGAGAAAAAAGAGATTTTTTATTCGTATGCACGAACTCCACAGGATCTTCGATCGTGATTATGTGCTTTCTTTCGGTCAAATTTATCTCGTTTAGCATAGCCGCAAGCGTAGTGGATTTACCGCTACCCGTCGGGCCGGTAACTAGTATCATTCCTTTTTCGCGCTTTACGACTTCTTTAAAGATATTAGGCGCTTTAAGATCGTCTAGCGAAGGAATCTCGGTCGGGATAATACGAAACGCGGCAGCCAAATCGCCGTTCATCGTGTAGTAGTAGTTGCCTCTGAAGCGTCCGACGCCTGGAAGCTCTATTGCAAAGTCAAGCTCTCTGTTTTCCTCCAGTTCGCTTTTTTGTACGTCGGTTATGAGCGCATAGCAGATATCTTGTATGTCGTGTCCGCTCAAAACTCCGAGCTCTAGAGGTCTTAACGTTCCGTCTATTCTGATTTGCGGTTCGCTTCTTGATACGATGTGCAAGTCACTGGCTTTGTTGTGAACGACGGTTTTTAGCAGTATTTCAAGACTGGTGTTAAATTTTTCGATTTCTTCCATTTTTCTACTCTATGATTTTTGGTACGACGAAGAAGTGCCCGCTACTCATCGGAGCGTTTTTTAGTATAGTTTCTATCACGTCCGAGCTCACGCTTACGTCTTCTCTTAGCGGAGTTCCGCCCTCTATAGAGCTTACTACCGCCCTAGAAGCGCTTAGATCAAGCTCGTCCAATATTCCCGCGAAGCTCAAAATTTCACTGAGCTGACCTTCGATTTCTCTTCGCTTATCGCTCTCGACTTTGAGCGAACTAAGCTTTTCAAGTTTGGTTAATAACATATCATCTATCTGCATAAAACCTCGCCAAATTTTTAAATTTCCCCGCATTATAACACAAATTGCCTTGATTTTTATGCTGTTTTATATTTATTATGCTACAATTACGAACTTTCAATAACTAAAATTTAAGGAAAAAACTTGGCTATCAAAGATGATATTGATTCTATAAAGGAAGAGTTAAATACTCAGGAGCAATTTTTAGAAAATATAATAAAAAGCGAAAGATTTTTTAAAAAATATAAAAAAATTATCATCGGCGCGGTCGTTTTGGGAGTCATCGGCGCGGCGGGATACTACATAAACGGCGCCTTAAAAGAAAAAGAGTTTAAAGCCGCAAACGCCGCATATGCAAAACTAATACTAAATCCGAAAGACGAGCAGGCAAAAGCCGAGCTAAAGCAAAAAGATCCCTCGCTTTACGCGCTTTACGAGTTTAAAAGAGCCGTTGACAACAACGACACAAACGCGCTAAAATCTCTTGCCAATGAGCAAATAGACCCGCTTTTAAAAGATATCGTAAAGTCTCAGATAAACGAGCCTAGCGGTCAAATTTTAAGCTCGTATAAGGCGGTTATTAGAGGCTACGAGCTGATGAAAGAAAATAAAATCGACGAAGCCAAAAACGAATTTAAGAAGGTTCCGTTAAATTCACAGCTACAATCCATCGTCAAAAATTTAGAACACTATCAAGGAAACGCAAAATGAGAAAATTTCAAGCTATTTTAGCGGCTGCGCTATGCATCGCGGTGCTTGGCGGATGCAGCACGAAAAGGCAGTATTTCGAGCCGACCGATGTACAAAATGAAAAAATTTCAGAAAACAGACTGCCTGCCAGCATCGCGACGGCAAGCCTAAACGGAGCGGTGCTAAAAAACGGCATGGCGATAACCAAAAACGGCCTACTCTCTCCCGATATAAAGCTGCCAAAGGGCGCAACCTTGCTAAATTCCGCCGACGGTAAATTTATCAGCTCCGATTTGGACGCAAATTTGATCGTAGCAAACGGCTCAAACGAGATTTTATTTCAGAAAAAATTTAACGAAGCTATCGTTTCGGCAGCGCTTGAGGGAGACCAGCTAGCCCTTTTAAGCGCGGGTAACGTCATATACCTCATCGACATCGCGACAAACGATACCTTACTCGAGTTTGAGAGCTCAAGCGTTTACGCGCAAGACTCGCGCGTCGCAGCGCCGTTTTTCATGAGCTCGCTCGTCATCTTCCCTACGCTTGACGGCAAGATCATGATAGTAGATAAAAACCAAGGCCGAATTTTACGCGACGTAGTCGTGAGCAGCGAACAGTTTTTTAACAACATTATATCTCTAAGCGTCGTAAACGACACGATGATAGCGGCCACTGGCAAACGTATCGTCTCGATAAATCCTGAAAAAACGGTTTACTATAACGGCGAGATAAAAGACATCGTCATAAACGGCGAATACGTATATATCCTACTAAAAGACGGCAAAATCGTGCTTAGCGATCTAAATTTGCAAAAGATAAAAGACGCGGAGTTTAAATTCGCCATCTTTTCAAGTGCTACCGTTTACAACGGCTCGCTTTATATAATGGAAAAAACAGGCTACCTCATCAAGACCGATTTGGCGCTTGAAAATGCTAAAATTTACGAGCTTTCAGATGAGGTTGAGAGCCAAATTTTCGCCGGAGCGAAAGAATTTTACTACGACGATTACAGCTTAGAGCTTAAATGACGAAGCAAGAAATTTATCAAGTTCTGGAAGCTAAAAAAATCATCTTAAAAAATATAAGCTGGGTGGAGCTTGATAAATTTACTAGAAAAAAGACCCTTGTTGCGCTTACTGGGATCGATATGAAGGGATTTTATACGCTTTTGTTTTTCCGCAGCGCAAAGGCTAGATTTTTAAGCAAAGAATTTGAAGCTATTGATGAAATAGCTGGCAAAATCGCCGAGCAAACAGGCGTAAATTTTAAGAAAAAAGCTATTTTCTATAGTTCGGACATCTGCTCAAAAACTGCAAATTTGATGAAAGAAAACGGCTACAAACATGACTCTATGTGACGTAGGCAACACTAACGCCACCTTCTTTGAAAACGGCAAAATCACAAAAATCAAAATAGAAAATTTCAAAGATTTTAAAAGCGACGAGAAGATTTATTTTATCAGCGTAAACGACGAAGTGACTAAGAGGCTACAAAATTTGCCCAAATTTGTAAATTTGGAGCCGTATTTTGAGCTGGATACTATCTACAACGGCCTAGGTATCGACCGCATCGCTAGTTGCTACGCGATAAAAAACGGCCTCATCATCGACGCTGGCAGCGCCATAACGATGGACGTGATGATGAACTCGATGCACCTTGGCGGTGCGATAATGCCTGGTATATCGCATATTTTAAAGACCTACGAGGCCATCTCGCCGAGGCTAAAAATCTCGCTAAATTCACAGATCGATCTCGACGCTCTCCCGCAAAAAACGACCGACGCGGTGAGCTACGGCGTCATCAAACCGATCCTGCTTCTCATAGAAAATATGGCAAACGGCTCGAAAATCTACTTCACGGGCGGCGACGGCGAGTTTTTATCGCGCTTTTTTACCACGAGTATCTACGACCGCATGCTCGTATTTCGCGGGATGCAAAAACTAATCGAACAAAAAAAGGATATATTATGCTAACGGTTGCTTTGCCAAAGGGTCGCATCGCCGACGAAACTCTCGCGATTTTTAGGAAAATTTTTCAAAGCTCGTTTGAGTTTGAGGACAGAAAACTGTTGATGAGCGAGGGTGATTTTAAATTTCTAATGGTTCGCAACCAAGACATCCCGACCTACGTCGTAAACGGCGCTGCAGATATCGGCGTGGTGGGTCTTGACGTGCTTGAAGAGCACCGTCCTGACGTCGTGCGCCTACTTGATCTAAAGATCGGCAAATGCCGCGTCTGCGTGGGTATCAAAGAGGGTGAGGAGCTAAATTTAAACGCTCCCGAGCTAAAAATCGCCACTAAAATGCCGCACATCTCGCGCAACTATTTCGCCGCAAAGGCCACCGCGCTAAAGATCATCAAGCTATACGGCTCGATCGAGCTAGCGCCGCTAGTTGGGCTAGCCGACGCTATCGTGGACGTCGTGGAAACGGGCACGACGATGAAGCAAAACGGACTTAGAGTCGCCGAGACCATCATGCACAGCTCCGCGCACCTCATCGCAAACAAAAATAGCTTCATCATCAAAAAAGACGAAATTTTATCGCTTTACGAAAAGATCAAGGCGCAAATTTAAGCCGAGTTTTTATTATGTCGCATACCGCAAGCCTTGTACAACAAACATCGCTCGCGCCTCGTTTACTGCGCTGCTTGCTGCTTTTTATGCCGATCACAACGATTTTACTCTGCTTGCAAAAAACTTACTACCGTAGTTCATTTCCCGCTTTGCAAATTTGCCTAAATTTAAGTCTAGCGCATAGTTTATTAAGTGCGACTACTGTTTATTGTGGGCGGGTGGATTCCAAGCTAAACAAGACTATATGACTACATAAATTTAGATATTTCAAATTGCACTATCAATGCCGCCGTTCTGTTGTCGTCCGCTGTTGTTATTAAGGTGGTGTTAAATTTAAGTTACTTTCTACCAAATAAGCTTATTTTTTCGCATCAAATTTGCTGGCATTCACCTCACTACACTAAGTCAAATTTGTAAAATCAGCGTCAAATTTAGCGATAAATTTAATCCGCTCCGCATTTACGACTATTTGCGAGAAGTAGTTTAATAAACTCCAAAGCCAGGCTTTAGCGCAAGCTATCGCTAGGCTCGCCCAGATAAAAGCCCTGAAACTCGTCGACACCAAGCTCTACGCAAGTATCATAGACCTCTTTTGAGCGGACAAACTCGGCGATCACCGTGATATCAAGCTTCTTAGCAAATGCGATGATAGCGCCCGTTATCACGCGAGAGTCCTCGTTCGTATCGATATTTTTGATGATGGAGCCGTCGATTTTGATGTAGTCTGGCTTTAGCTTTAGGATATACGAGAAGTTGCTATAGCCCGAGCCAAAGTCGTCTATAGCGATCTTTGCGCCCATTCTGCGCACGCGGTCGATAAACACACCGATGCGCTCGATGTTTTCGATATTTTCATCCTCTAATATCTCAAATATCACGCGTCCGGCGACCTTGTATTTGTTCATTTTTTCGATGATAAACACGCTCACGTCGCCGTCGGTCATATCGCGTCCGGATAAATTTATCGAGATCATCGCATCAGGTCTCTCGGCGATTAGTTTGAAGCTTTTTTCGATCAGCATCTTTTCGATATCGGTGTAGCGTTTGATGCGTTTTGAAACCTCCAAAAAGACGCTCGGCGAGATGATTTC
>CAUQOI010000089.1:0-8069 GCA_963519525.1 uncultured Campylobacter sp. | reverse complement strand
CGCAGGAGTTTCGCGATATCGAAGTGCTCGTAAATAACGCAGGCCTGGCGCTGGGGCTTGAAGGAGTGGCGGAGACTAGCATCGAGGATTTTGAGACGATGGTCGATACCAACATTAAAGGTTTTTTGTACTCGACCAAGGCCGTTTTGCCTCTCATGATCGCGCGAAAGAGCGGCTATATCTTTAATCTAGGCTCGACCGCGGGCGCATGGCCGTATTCGGGCAGTCACGTTTACGGTGCTAGCAAGGCGTTTGTGAAGCAGTTTAGTAGAAATCTGCGCAACGACATCCGCGGCACCGGCATCCGCGTGACCGAGATAGCTCCCGGTATCTGCAAGACCGAGTTTAGCGAGGTTCGCTTCGGCGGCGATAAGGCTAAAGCCGACGCTGTTTACGAGGGCGTGGAGTACATCACGGCCGAGGATATCGCGCAGATAGTGCTAAACTGCCTAAATATGCCTCACCGCGTCAATATCAATGTCGTCGAAGCGATGGCGACGCAGCAGACTTGGGCCGGGCTTTTTATCGAGAAAAAGTAGGCTTTTAGCGTTAAATTTGCGGATTTTAGGATTAAATTTAGCTGTTTTTAGTCAAATTTAATCCTAAATTTACGCCTGATCTTAAATTCGTGCGGCGGAGTGGGGCTGCTTTTGTGTTGCCCCAACCCGCTCAATCTTGAAACGAAAATCTAAATTTAACCTTCTTTCGTGCAAACGACGTGCAGCTAGCTAAATATCAAATTTGACCGATAAATCAAAGCTAAAATTTCCCGTAAAATCTAAACTACGAGCAAATTTAAATTTACCGTCTGGCGCCATTTTAAGCAAAATTTCCACAAAAGCTTCATTTTTAACATAAAATTTTAATAAAGAGCTAAAAATTTTGAATTCTAAGCGAATTTAAAACAAAAATTTAAGCCGCATTTAGCTAAATTTATGCCTTAAATACCGACCGATGGCACGCGGGGCGGAAAATTTGATTAAACCGACGAAAAACAAAAAGGAGTTTTTGATGAAAAAGATTTTATTTTTGTCGCTTTTGCCGATCTTGGCGCTAGCCGTAGATCCCGAAGTAGCGAAAAAAAATGCCGAAATTTTCGGCTTTTGGACGCTCATACCGCCCGTGGTGGCGATAGTTTTGGCGTTTATCACCAAAGACGTCGTTTTGTCGCTGTTTATCGGCGTTTTTAGCGGTACGTTTCTCATAAACGTCATCGACTCAAGTATTCCGATGACCTTCGTAAAGGGCTTTACCGACATCGTAAAAAGGGTCGTGGGCTCGCTGGCCGATAGCTGGAACGCGGGCATCGTGCTTCAGGTGCTTTGTATCGGCGGCGTGGTCGCGCTCATCACCAAAATGGGCGGAACCAAGGCTGTGGCGATATGGCTGAGCAAAAAGGCTAAAACAGGCGTTTCGGCTCAAATTTCAACCTGGGTGATGGGACTTTTCGTCTTTTTCGACGACTACGCGAACTCCCTCATCGTGGGCCCGATCATGCGCCCGATAACGGACAAATTTAAAGTCTCTCGCGAAAAGCTAGCCTTTATAATCGACGCTACCGCCGCTCCGATCGCGGGTCTAGCCGTCATCTCGACTTGGGTCGGGCTTGAGATCTCGCTCATAAAGCAAGGCTACGAGCTCATCGGCATAACGAACGTAAACGCCTTTAGCATCTTCGTCGAGACGATGCCTTATAGATTTTACAATCTTTTCATGCTATTTTTCATCGTCTGCACCGCATTTATGGGGCGCGAATTTGCCGGCATGCTAAAAGCCGAGCGCAGAGCCAGGGCGGGCGAACTGCATCCTAGACGCGACGGTGCGATGATAGAGGACGTCGAGGACAAAACGCTAGAGCCTAAAGAAAACATAAAACTACAAAGCTCAAACGCGATCGTACCGCTTTTGGTGCTTATTTTGGGCGCGTTCGTTAGCTTTTATTTTAGCGGTCTGGGCTCACTTGAGGGCGAGGCTCTTGAGAGCGCGAAGGCTCATCCGCTTACGTTCCACACCTTCCAAGCTACTTTTGGCGCGGCTGATGCGTCTGTGGCGCTATTTCAGTCGGCTTTGTTAGCTACGATAGTGGCGATATTTATGGCCGTTTATAGAAAAATTTTAACCGTGCGCGAGGCGATAGAGACCTGGGGTAAGGGCTGGAAAACCATGATAACTACGATCATCATCCTGCTTCTTGCGTGGTCGCTTAGCTCGGTTATCAAGGAGCTTGGCACGTCTCGCTACCTAGTCGATCTGCTTTCGCAATCTACGCCAAAGATTGTCCTTCCGGCGGCGATTTTTATGCTGGGTTCGTTTATCAGCTTTTCTACCGGCACCAGCTACGGCACGATGGGCATCTTGATGCCGCTTGCGATACCGCTAGCTAGCGCGGTGGGCATGCATAGCGGACTAGAGGGCGACGCCTTACACGCGTATATGATAGTAAATATCTCAGCCGTTTTAACGGGCGCGATATTCGGCGACCACTGCTCACCGATCTCGGATACTACGATACTTTCGTCCATGGGCGCGGGATGTAACCACATCGATCACGTCCAGACTCAGATGCCTTATGCGCTTGCCGTTTGCGGGATCAGTATTTTTGCGGGATACTTCCCGACCGCGCTTGGCCTAAGCATCTGGATAGTGCTTCCGTTTGGGCTTTTGGTAACGGCGTTAGTGGTTAGATTCGTCGGGCAAAAGGTTTAAATTTGCCCGATAAGTTTTGTAAATTTCTAGGAGAGTGCGGTAGTTGCACTATTGATATGTCTTATGAGGAGCAGGTTGAGTTTAAAAAAGATCTCATAAAGCGCGAATTTGAACCTTTTTACCGCGGCGAATTTGAGTTTTTCGCCTCGCAGAGGGCCGGCTACCGCACGAGAGCGGAGTTTGGAATTTGGCACGATATTTGGCATAGCGCGGTCGATCTAGCATACACGATGCACGGTGCCAAAACCAAGCGGATTATTATAGACGAATGCCCAAAAGTAGCCGCTCCTATCGCAAATTTGATGCCGCGTTTGCTTGAAGTGCTTATGAAAAATCAAATTTTAAAAGAGAAGCTCTTTGGTGCCGAGTTTATCTCGTGCGCGAGCGGGATACTGGCGACGCTACTCTATCATAAGCGTTTAGGCGAAGCCGAGCAGGGCGAGATAGATAGCCTAGCGCGCGAGCTTGCCGGTCACCGCGTAACGATAGCGGCAAGAGCAAAAGGGCAAAAGCTGCTGAGTAGCGAGCTAAATTTACGGGACAGCCTAAATATCGGCGGTAAAATTTACAAATTTACATTCGGCGACGGAGCTTTTATCCAGCCAAACACCGCCGTAAACGAAAAGATGATCGCATGGGCGAAGAGCTGTGTAGAGCACGGCGCGGATCTGCTCGAGCTTTACTGCGGACACGGCAACTTTACCGTCCCGATGGCGGAAAAATTTAAGCGCGTTTTGGCGACCGAGATATCCAAAAGCTCGATCGCAAATGCCCTTAAAAACTGCGAACTAAATGGCGTAGATAATATCAAATTTTTGCGAATGAGCGCCGAGGAGCTGATGAGCGCGTTTGGGCGCGAGCGCGAGTTTAACCGCTTAAGAGAGCTTGATATCTTTAGCTACGACTTCTCGCACGTTTTGGTCGATCCGCCGCGCGCGGGACTTGATGAGAGCGTGATAAATTTCATCAAAAACTACGAAAATATCATCTATATCTCCTGTTCGCCGCAAAGCCTAAAACGCGATCTAGCGCAGCTTGCCGCGACGCACGAGGCGGTTAAATTTGCCGTCTTTGATCAGTTTGCAAACACAGCTCACATCGAGTGCGGCGTGCTTTTAAGGAGTAAAAATGCCTAGCGAATTAAGGCAAATTTTATCCTCTGCTAAAAATATCGCGGTCGTGGGCCTTAGTCCTGATGAGAGCAAGCCTAGCAACGAGGTGGCGAAATTTCTCATCGAGAGCGGATTTAGCGTATTTCCCGTCTATCCAAAATTTGATGAAATTTTAGGACGCAAGGTTTATAGAAATTTGACTCAAATAGATGAAAATATCGACATTGCTGTGATGTTTAGAAAGGGTGAGTTTGCTAGCGAGCTAGTAAAGGACGCCATCAAAAAAGGCGTGAAAACGCTGTGGCTACAGCTGGGGATAACAAACGACGAAGCAGGAACGGTCGCGCGCGAAAACGGGATAAATTTCGTGCAGGATAAGTGTATAAAGATAGAGTTTCAAAGGCTTGATTAGGCTAAATTTTACGGCGACGCACGGTTTTACGCTAGCGCCGTAAATTTAGCGGTTAATGCCAAAAACGAAAATATAAATAAAAATAAAGAAAACGTAAGCAAAAATACGGTAAAAAACGCGCGAGCAAAAGCGACGAAAAGTAAAATTTAAACAAAAAACGAAAGGCTAAAATGATATCTCTAAATAAAATAATCCAAGCCAAGCGCACGATAAGCGGCTTTGTGTACAAGACGCCGTTTGCCTACAGCGCAAAGCTAAGCCTCGCAAGCGGCGCGCTCATCTACCTAAAAGAAGAAAATCTCCAGCGCACCGGCGCGTACAAGATCCGCGGCGCGTACAATAAAATCGCAAATTTAAGCGCGCAGGAGCGTAAAAAAGGCGTCGTCGCGGCAAGCGCGGGCAATCATGCCCAAGGCGTGGCTATTTCAGCGCGCGAGTTTAAAACGCCCGCTACTATCGTGATGCCAGAGTCCACGCCGCTTTTAAAGGTGCTAGGCACCAAAGATCTAGGGGCCGAGGTTATCCTAAAGGGCGATAACTTCGACGAGGCCTACGCCTACGCCGTAGAGTACGCCAAACAGCAGGGCATGAGCTTTATTCATCCATTTGACGACGAGTACGTGATGGCCGGGCAGGGCACGGTGGGACTTGAGATGCTTGATGATCTAGCCGAGCTTGAGACCATCATCGTGCCTGTGGGCGGCGGCGGGCTAATCAGCGGCATATCAAGCTGCGTAAAACAGGTAAATCCAGACATCCGCGTGGTCGCCGTGAGCGCAAAGGGCGCGCCTGCGATGTTTAACAGCTTTAGCGCTAAAAAAAGCATAAACTCAAAAACCGTGCGCACTATCGCCGACGGTATCGCAGTTCGCGACGCTAGCGAGACGACTCTTGCAAATATCCTAGAGTGCGTGGATGAGTTTGTACAGGTCGATGACGAGGAGATCGCAAACGCGATTTTGTTCCTGCTTGAGACGCAAAAGATCGTGGTCGAGGGTGCGGGCGCGGTCGGCGTCGCCAGTATCTTGCACAACAAGGTCAAATTTAAAGCCGGCGAGCGTATCGGCATCGTGCTAAGCGGCGGAAACATCGACGTACAGATGCTAAACGTCATCATCGAAAAAGGTCTCATAAAGTCGCACCGCAAGATGGCACTGCAAATCACGCTGATAGATAAACCAGGCGCGCTCATGAGCCTAACCGATAGTCTAAAGATCGCAAATGCCAACATCGTAAAAATCGACTACGACCGCTTCTCCACGAGTCTGGAGTACGGCGACGCAAATATCACGATCACGCTCGAAACCAAGGGCGAAGACCATCAAGAACTCATCAAAAAAGTGCTCAGGGAGCATGATTTTAAATTTATTCAGGTATTTTAAGCTGTTTAAATTTGAGCCCGAATTTGCTAACTAAATTTGGGCTTGGCGTTAAATTTGCTTAAATTTGAGTTAAATTTAAAACCCGTATCTTAAAGGTGCGGGTTTTGCCAAACTGCACCGACACTAAAAGCTCGCTAAATTTAAATTTACAATCCAAATTTATACCGATATAAAACAATCAAAGGTTCAAATTTAACGATTATTTTAACGAATTTCGCTAAAATCGCCTTTTAAAGGAGCAAAGATGATAGATGTTACAAGCCTTATTTTAGCGATTTTGCTGGCGGTTTGCGTATTTACGATTTTTAGATTTAATAAAGCCTTAAAAACCGCGCAAAAGCCTGCGATGACGCAGATCAGCACCGAGATATCGCAGCTAAAATCCATCGGCGAGCTATCCGTTTTTCAGGTCTATAGCAAAGAGATCGTGACTAAGACCGACCATGCATTCGGCAGCTTCGGCAAGGAGTATCTGCGCTGGCTGGTGAGCGAGAAAAAGCTCTCGATGATATTTGAGTTTGAGATAAATTTCATCTACGACCTAACGAGCCCGCGCCTAGAGATCGTAAACGTCGCGAGCGAGGAATATCTCATCAAGATGCCGCCTTGCAAATACAAATTTTCGATCGCGAATATGAAATTTTACGACGAGAAAAACGGCAAATTTATCCCGTTTTTGCTGCCTGATTCGCTAAACGGATTTTTCGGTAGCAGCTTTAGCGAGGAGGATAAAAACAGGCTCATCGAGGAGGCCCGCGCCGAGGTCGAAAAGATGTCCGTACGCCTAATAAATCAGCTTCAGTCCAAGATCCACAAGTCCGCACGCGACACGCTCGAGGCGATCGCAAAGAGCTTTGGGGCTAGGGCGGTGAAGTTTGAGTTTAACGACGAGGGCGAGCAGGTTCGGCTAAATCTGCAAAACGTGGCGTGAGGACAAGATGGCATTTCTAAAAGCGCTTTTGATAGGTAAAGCCAGGCAGTACGGCAATGCGGCGGCCACTGACGAGCTAGACAAGGCTTGGTGCTCGGCGATATTTAAAAATGCGCAGACGGGTGAAATTTACGCGGGCGAGCTTGGATTTGAGGGGGACGAGGTAGCTGATACGAAACATCACGGCGGCGTAAATAAAGCCGTGTTTGCAAATTCTCTTGAAAACTATCCCGCGTGGGAAGCTTATCTGGGGCTTAAAAATTTGCCGCTGGGCGCGATGGGCGAAAATTTGACCATTAGCGGACTGGATGAAAATAGCGTAAACGTGGGCGACGTGCATAAAATCGGCTCGCTAGTGCTGCAAGTAACCCAACCGCGAAAACCGTGTTTTAAGCTCGCAAAACGCTGGGGAAATGCAAATTTGGCTAAAGAAATTTTTGCCACGGGGCTAACCGGCTGGTACTATAAAGTACTAGAAAATGGCTCGTGTAAGGCTGGCTGCGAGGTGGAAATCCTGCAAAAAAACGAAAATGCTCTAAGCGTGATGCAAATAAATAAACTATTTTTTAATCCGAGCGAAAATTTGGATTTATTACCTAAATTTAGGGCTCTTAAGGCGCTGCCTGCTAGCTGGCAGGATGATATAAATAAGCGCTTAAACGGTTCATATAGCACGGCTTTTATGGAAAAACTTTGAAAAAACGGCTAAATTTTGCCAAAAAGCTTGACAAATAAGGCAAAAATATATATAATCAGCTTTCTTTTTACAGGCTGGGGTATCGCCAAGCGGTAAGGCAATTGGTTTTGGTCCAATCATCCAGAGGTTCGAATCCTCTTACCCCATCCACTCAAATTTCATCGCGGAGTAGAGCAGTGGTAGCTCGTCGGGCTCATAACCCGAAGGTCGGCGGTTCAAATCCGTCCTCCGCAACCAAATCTCCATTTTATCGGCATTTGAAAGCACTTTTTAAAACGCTTAATTTATTCTGAAATTGATTTAAGTAAATTTTCGATAGTTTCTTTAGATTTTTTTACGTTGGCTGTAATGTATTTTTGCGTGGTAATGATATTTGTATGGCCAAGCGTAAACGATACTTGCTCGATCGGAATTTTAAGGTAATTGATCGAATACGTGCCGATTAGATGCCTGATATCGTGCAGCCTAATTCTAGGTAAATTATTGCGTTTTAATAGTGAGTTCCAGCTCCTACGCAAATCTTGATATTTGTCGTTTGTAGTCGGGTTTACGAATACATAGCCGTTTAGCTTGTTTCGTTTCTTTGCTTCAACGTATCGACGAAAAAGGCGATCATAAAGCTCATCACTCATTTTATAAGACATATCGCGTTTAGCCTTATTGATTTTAAAAGGGATCGTATAAGTCCTGGTTTTAAAATTAATATCACTAAATTTAAGGCTTAATACTTCATTTTTACGGCGACCATGAAGCAAAAAAAAGAATATATCGGCGCTAGGCTCTTTGTTTTCTGAAATGGCTTTTATAAACTTCTTTTGAATTGCTACGC
>CAUQOI010000088.1:0-8295 GCA_963519525.1 uncultured Campylobacter sp. | reverse complement strand
TTAAGCCTCTCGTTTATCCTAACTAGGACGTCATCTCTCATGCTCTCTCCTTGGAGTGAAATTTGCATTTTAGCATGTTTGATAAAAGAGTAAATTTGTCTTTAATTATTATCAAATAGCTTTAAATATTGAAATATTACAACTAAAATTTAAAATTCTATATTTAGTAAAAGAACTAGTTTTAATAATTAAGTATATTGTTATTTTAGTGATATTTTTGCAAAGAAAGCTCTAGAAAATAATTAAAGTATAAAAAGATAGATTTAATAAATCATTTTTACATTTTGATATTTTAAAATCAAAATCGCACTATTTCTTAAATCGGCTTCAAGGCTTTAAAATTTGAAATGAAAATTTACGGCGTCAAATTTTACTCCGGCCGCCTTGCATCTCTAAAATTCGCGCGCTTATTTGCATTATCTGCGCAAACACCGCTCCCTTTTGCGTCTCAAGCGATGCCGCCATATCTTTTGCGTATGGATTTTTGCTCGCTTTTACCCGCTTTATCGCGGCCTCAAGCTCTTTTAGCCGTTTTTGCAGTTTCTCTAGCTGCTTTTTTAGGATATCGGCGCTACTTTCGCCCTCGTTTGCGCCGCTAGGCAAATTTGACGCATCGCTCAAAATATCGCTCCTATCGCCGCTTTGCAAATTTACGCCTTTTAAATTTAGCGCGCCCGAGTTTAAATTTGCCGCGCTAGTCGCTGCAGAGCTTTTGCCGACGCTCATCAAATTTGAGTTTAAATTTATGTTTAGTTTTACATCCATCGCCGTGCCTTTAAATTTAAAAGTATATCGGCAAATTTGAGTAAAATTTAAGGCGCAACCATAGATTTCGCTCTTAAATTTATGGATTTTAAAGAAGGCTCGGCAAAATCGCCCAAATCTCGCCGGGCCTAGAAATCAAGCAACTAAAATTTATTCCTTCGGCGAGGTCATGTCCTCAGGTACCACCCACGCGTCAAATTCCTCGGCGGTCAGTATGCCTGATCTTATCGCTTCCTCACGCAGCGTAGTGCCGTTATGGTGCGCGGTTTTGGCGATCTTGGCGGCATTTGCGTAGCCGATGTGCGGATTTAGCGCGGTTACGAGCATCAGACTCTCGTGCAGTAGCTTGTCGATTTTCGCGGCGTTTGCCGTGATACCGCAAGCGCAGTGTTTCTCAAAGCTATTCATCGCGTCGCTTAGCAGGCGGATGCTTTGGATGATGTTGTACGTAAGCACCGGCTTAAAGACGTTTAGCTCGAAGTTGCCCTGGCTTGCCGCGACGGAGATCGAGACGTGGTTGCCCATCACCTGCGCGGCGACCATCGTGACGGCTTCGCACTGCGTCGGGTTTACCTTGCCCGGCATTATCGAGCTTCCAGGCTCGTTTTCGGGGATGTTTATCTCGCCGATACCGCATCTTGGCCCGCTTGCTAGCCAGCGCACGTCGTTTGCGATCTTCATCAAATTTGCCGCCAGACCGTTTAGCGCTCCGCTTAAAAACACCTCGGCGTCGTGGCTGGTTAGGCCGTGAAATTTATTCGGATGGGATTTAAATTTAAACGCCGTGCCCGTTAGCGCGTTTAGCTCGTCGCTTACCATCTCGCTAAATTTCGGGTGCGAGTTTAGCCCAGTGCCTACTGCGGTGCCGCCGATAGCAAGCTCCTGCAAAAACGGCATGGTAGCTAGGATCTGCGCCTTGCTAGCCTTTAGCATATGCGCGTAGCCGCTAAATTCCTGCCCGAGCGTGAGTGGCGTGGCGTCTTGCAGGTGAGTGCGGCCGATCTTTACGATCTTCGCAAACTCGGCGGTCTTTTTATCCAGCGTCGCTTCAAGTTTTTCGATCGCGGGTAGTAGCTTTTTTTGAAGCTCCAGCACAAAGGCTATTCGCATCGCCGTAGGATAGGTGTCGTTTGAGCTCTGGCCTTTATTTACGTGATCGTTTGGGTGCACGAATTTTGCATCTTTGACGTCCAGCGCCGCCTTATCGCGAAAATTTAACCCCAAAATCTCCATCGCGCGGTTTGAGACGACCTCGTTTAGATTCATATTCGACTGCGTGCCCGAGCCCGTCTGCCACACTACTAGAGGGAAATTTCCGTCCAGCTTGCCGTTTAAAATTTCATCGCACGCCTGCGCGATCGCCTCAGTGCGAGGCTCGTCTAGGCGGCCCAGCTTGCGATTAACCAGCGCGCACGCCTTTTTTAGATAGGCAAAGCCCTCTATGACCTCCCTTGGCATCGTCTCCAGCCCTACTCCGATCTCGAAGTTATCGTGGCTGCGCTGCGTCTGCGCTCCCCAATATTTGTCGTTTGGGACCTTTACCTCGCCCATTGTGTCTTTTTCTATTCTATATTCCATACCTTTATCTCCTTTACTTAAATTAGTATTTGAAATTATATATCAATTATCATAAATTTAATCTTTCGAGATTTTACGCGCAAATTCGATATAATCGCGAAATGAAAAGAGTTTTAGCTAAATTTATCAAATTTTCCGCCGCCTTTGCCCTGCTTTGCTTCGTAGCTTTTTTGGCGCTTGATTACGCTTATCCACTTGACGTAAAAGCGCTAAAGCGGGAAAATTCGTTCATACTTTTTGATAAAAACGGCCAAATCATAGCCCTTCGGCCTAGTAGCGACGAAATTTGGAGATTTGAGGCTAAAAACATCCCGCAGACGCTAAAAGATAGCGTTATTTTGTTTGAGGATAAATTTTTCTACTACCACATCGGCGTAAATCCATTTGCTATGATCCGCGCGGCCGCGCATAATCTCACGCACTCTAACCGCATCGGCGCATCCACGATCACTATGCAAGTCGCGCGCATGATGAAGAGAGACGAACGCACCTACGCGAATAAATTTAAAGAAATCTTTACCGCGCTTCAGCTTGAGTGGCATTACAGCAAGGACGAAATTTTAGATTTTTACTTTAACCTCGCTCCGTATGGCGGAAATATCGAGGGCGCGGCGGCTGCGGCTAGGTTTTATTTCGGCAAAGACTTGAGCGAGCTTAGTATCGCCGAGTGCGCGCTTTTAAGCACGATCCCCAAAAACCCCAACGCCAACCGCCTAGATAAAAAATCAAACATCAACGCGCTAAAAAACCGCGCCATTAAGCTGCTTTATAAAGCGGGCGCGATAGATCAAAGCGCATTTGCTAGAGCACAAAGGGAGCCATTTAAAAATAAACGCTACGATGCCGTTTACAAGGCCAGGCACTACGCCGCGCAAGCTCTAAAAAACGGCGTTACGCACTCGAGCTTAGATCTAAATTTGCAAATTTTACTCGAAAACGCGATAAAAAATACCGCAGCCTCGCTAAAATCAAAAGACGCAAATAACGCCGCAGGGATAATCATCGACAACAAAAATATGAGCGTGGCGGCATACGTAGGCTCGCACGACTGGTACGCTCCGCAGGGGCAAAACGACGGCGTAACGATGAGTAGAAACGTGGGCTCGACGCTAAAACCGTTTATATTTTCGCTAGGACTCGACGAGGGCTTCATCACGCCAAAAAGCCAGATGATAGATACAGAAATTTTTCTCGGAGAGTACGCGCCCAAAAACTACGATAGCAGGTTTTTTGGTATCATCTCGGCAACAGAGGCGTTAGCGCTCAGCCTAAATATCCCGGCCGTTAGCCTAAACAACAAACTAGGCGAGAACTCTCTTTACGAGCTGCTTTCGCGCGTGCATTTGGTGAGCCGTCCAAAGGAATTTTACGCAGATAGTATCGCGCTTGGAAGCGCGGAGATGAGCCTGCTAAATTTAGCCCACCTCTACACGATCTACGCAAACGGCGGCGAGCTAAAACCGCTTGAAGTCGCAGGCAAGACGCTACCGGGCTACGGACGGCTAATAAGCCCCCAAAGCGCCTATCTAACCTCAAAAATGCTCTCCTCCGCCTCCCGCAGTTACCTTGGCGTCGCGTGGCAATACGCCGAAAATACGCCGCAAATCGCCTTTAAAACCGGCACCAGCTACGGTTCGCGCGATATCTATACGATCGGCGTAAATAGCGACTACACGGTCGCGGTGTGGTTCGGTAACTTTAACGGCAAAAAAACGCAAAATTTAAGCGGATTTAGCGACGCCTCGCGTGCGGTTTTTGACGTATTTAAGCTACTTGCCCAAAAGCAAAAATTATCTTTCATGAACGCTCCAAGCGGCATAGAGAGCAAAAAAACCTGCCTTGACGCGTTTAAATTTAAAGAGTGCAAAGACGAGGAAGACGACTGGCTGATAGAGGGCGTAGAGCCAAAAGACGTTTGCGAGAGTATCAGGAGCGAAGAGGTCGGATTTTTACTCAAAAACGGCGCGATAACGCAAGCAGACATCAAAGATAGTCCTTGTTATTATAAATTTAAAAGCTATAAACCTCTCGTTGCCATGCCGACAAATAATCAAATTTTGCTAAGCGATGAGAATTTAACTAAAGTTATGCTAAAATGCTACGCTTATATCGGCGATGAGATATATCTGAAGATAGACGAAAACGAGTGGAAAAAAGTAAACAACGCGAGCGAAAATACGTTAAATTTAACGCAAGGCAAACACAAGCTCGGGTGTCTGGACGAAAATTCGAATTTAAGCGAAATCAATATCGAAATAAGGAGGTTTTAATGCGTTTAAAGCTAGTCGGCTTAAGCCTAAGCTGCATCTTGGCAGCAAATTTAAGCGCCTTTACGCTTGACGGTTCAAGCAGGGCGTTAGACGACGGCTCGGTAAGCATTGGCGTAAAATACGCCCAAAACGAACAGTCTCTCATCGGCAAGGTCACGCACAAAAAAATAATCGAGTGCGCGCCCGAGATAACGGGAGCCTTTGAGTATGGATCAGACTCGATTTTCTTTTACCCTAAAAAGCCTCTTGCAAAAGGCGTAAGCTACTCGTGCAAAAAAGGCGATAGTAAGGTTAAATTTTACGGCGGAGATTTCGTGCTATCAAATATGATCGAGTACTCCGGAGATACCTTTTTAGCGGTGTTTAATGACGAGGTTAGCGAGGATGAGTTTGCCGCAAATTTTAAAATTTACGACAAGCAAAATTTAGCCAAGCAAAATATCAAATATAAAATCGTAGCAAAAACGCCTAGAAGCTTTCAGATAAAGCTACTTGAAAGCGGCGACAATTTGGTATTTGCCGTCTCTAAAAATCTCAAAAACGCTTCGGGCGTAAATTTAGCCGACGACTTTGAAGTCGTGCAAAAAGTAGCCGGCCCGGATGAAAATTTCGTCGATAAGCCAAAAGCCAAGACTATGTTTTTAAACGAGGTCGAGGGCGTTAGCTTAGATAACGGCAAACTAGCGGCTAGACTCTATCTTAAAGATTGGGTGGATTTGGATAATATTAAAAAATTCATCAAGGTCGAGGGCGTAAATAGCTTTGAAGTGAGCGATATGGAGTACACCAGCCATCAGGATGCCGACGGCGAGTATTACTACTACTATATCGACATTACCAGCAACGACTTCAAACCGCAGACAACATACAAAGTAACCTTCTACAAAGGCTTTGGCGACGACTACTCGATGCTGAGAGAAAACTCTATCTTTAACGTCGCGTTCGGCGATCTAAAGCCGTTTTTGGAGTTTACCGATAGCGGCACGTATATGTCTAGCCTTGGCGAGATCGGCGTAAAAAGCGTAAATACAAACACCGCTAAAGTCGTCGTTGAGAAGCTAAAAGAGCAAAATTTAAGATACTTTTTAAACTTCACTGAGACTCCTTTAGATAACTACGCCGAAGAGGTCGCTAGCAAAAACTACGAGATCGGCGGCGCTCAAAACGAAATGCAAAAAAGCAAGATCAAGCTTGACTTTGCCGAGGGCGGCGACGGAGTTTATCTATTCACGATCTACTACGACAAAGACAAAAGCGTCCAAAAACCGGTCTATCTAACCGATATCGGCCTAAGCATGAAGGTTTCAAAAGACGAGGTATTTTTATTTGCCAACCGCTTGAGTAAAAACGAAGTGGTCGCAAACGCGGACGTCAAAATCTACTCCGTCAAAAACAATCTCATCGCAAGCGGCATCACAAACGACGAAGGCGTGTTTAAATTTAACAAAAAAGACATCGGCAAAGACGTCTCAAGCGCGGTTTTAACGCTAGGCAAGGAGCAAAGCTTCATCGCTCTATCGCAAAATAAACGCCTAAACGAGGAGTCGAATTTAGACGCTAAAGATAGAAGCGAAATTTATAACGCATATTTGCATTTTGCTAGCAACATCATCCGCCCGCAAGAAAACATAAAAGGCGAGATCATCATCAAAAACGCGCTGTTTAAGAGCCTCTCAAACATGCCCGTTAAGCTAAAAATCAGAGATCCGCAAAACAAGGTAATCCTAGATAAAAGCATAAATACGACCGAGCTTGGTGTGATAAATTTCGACGAGCCGGTAAACTCGGGACTAACGGGAACGTTTAAATTTGAAGTGATCTTTGCAAATAAAATCATCGATAGCTACGACTTCTCGGTCGAGTCATTTACTCCGCAACGCATCAAAAACGAGGTTAAGCTAGATAAGCAAATTTACGCTCTAGACGATCTAATAGACGTAAAACTGCAAAGCAACTACCTTTTCGGCGCGGCGGCGGCTAATCTAGAGGGCGACGTGGCGTTAAATTTGTATCAGCAAGATTACAAAAACGATAAATTTAAAGAGTATAAATTTAGCAACGGCGAATACGCCGCAAACGGCCTAGATCAGTTTACTAAGCCCGTAACTCTAGACGGCGAAGGCAAAGGCGCAACTGCGTTTAAGCTGCAAAACAAAGGCAAAATCGCGAGCATTTTAAAAGGCACCGCGGTATTTACCATTAACGACGATGGCAAAAACGTGAGCGCTAGCAGCGACTTTAGCGTCTATCCTTTTGACGTGATGGTCGGCGTCAGAGCAAACGACACCTACATCGACGCAAACTCCAAGCTAACGCTAAATTTCGTCAGCGTCGATCCGCTCAAGGACGAGGAGCTAAAAGATAGACAAAAAGCCGTAGAGATCAAAAAAGCCATCTGGGACTACAACTACAACAAAGAAGGCTATCTAAAATGGAGTAAACGCTACGAGAAGGTATTTAGCGATACTCTAAGCGGTAGCGAGTTCGTTTATGACTTCAAACAAAGCGGCGACTACGTAGTCGTAGTTTCCGATATCCTAAGCGGCCACTCCTCAAATTTAGATATCTATGTTAGCGGCTGGGACTACGGCGGCACCTTGCAACCGACAAAAGAGCTAGCTAAAGCTAAAATCAAGCTAAACCAAAAAGTCTATAAAAAAGGCGACTCGCTAAACGTAGACGTTAGCTCCGTGCTAAAAAGCGGTATCGGTATCATCACGGTAGAGTCCGAAAACGTCAAAAAGTATAAAGTCGTAAACATCCAAAACAACGTCGCAAACGCTAAATTTGACCTTGATTTCGACTTTGAGGGACTTTACGTTACGGCATCTATCATGCGCGTAGCCGATAACGACACTATGCCGTTTAGAACCTACGACAAAGTTTATGTAAAAGCGGACAAATCATACCGAGCGACGAACGTCAGCATCGAAGCGCCTAAAGTCGTGAAGTCAAACTCCAAATTTAAAGCTAGCGTAAAAACCGAGCCAAATGCCGAGGTTACGCTATTTGCGGTCGATGAAGGCGTACTTCAGATAACAAATCAAAAGCTAAAAAGCCCTCTTGATTTCTTTGACAAAATTTTAAACGACGGCGTGCTTGATTATGACATCTACGCAAATTTGAGCGGATTTAAAAAAGACGGCAAAGTACTAAGCTTCGGCGGTGACGCGGCAGCTGCTCTTATGGAGATGAGAATGGCAAAATTTGCTAGCCCGGTCGATAAGAAAAACGTCAAAACCTACATCAAAATGCAAACCGCAAAAGCGGGTGCGGACGGCGTAGCGAACTTTGACGTAGAAGTACCTAGCGACTTTAACTCCGAAATAAATTTGGCAGTACTTAGCGTCATCGGCGATAAGCTAGGCTTTAGCGTAAACGCCGTCAAGGTAAAAGACGACATCATCCTAAAACCGACGCAAACGGCGTATTTGATCCAAGGCGACCAGGTAAACTACACGCTAAGAGTGATAAACACCACTAAAGAGCCAAAAACCGTCGCTCTAAGCATAGATACGAACCTAAACGCGCAGTTAGCCGTCGATAGTATCGAGCTAAAACCTAACGAAAACGCGAAGTTAAATTTCACGATCGACGCTAACGCTACGGGCAAATCATATATAAATTTCACCGCAAACGACGGTAAAAACGGCTACACCTACTCGCAAAAGCTTGACGTCAT
>CAUQOI010000087.1:0-8645 GCA_963519525.1 uncultured Campylobacter sp. | reverse complement strand
GCGGCGCAGCCGATGCAGCTGAAGAGAAAACAGAATTTAACGTTGTTCTAGTTGACGGCGGCGACAAGAAAATTAACGTTATTAAAGTTGTTCGTGCTCTTACAGGCCTTGGTCTTAAAGAGGCTAAAGACGCAGTTGAGCAAACTCCTTCAGTTATCAAAGAGGGCGTTAGCAAAGACGAGGCTGAAGCGGCTAAAAAAGAGCTTGAAGAAGCTGGCGCTAAAGTCGAACTTAAATAATTTCACTTATTTTTACAAAGGAGGCGACGCCTCCTTTTTTAATTTTTACAAAGATGCCGCAGACGTGCGGTTATTTACTTTCTTTCAAACTTATACCATGAGGTAGAATATGCTAAATAGTTTATACTCAGGAAATCGTCTTAGAGTTGATTTTTCAAATGTTGCCAAAGAGATTGATGTTCCTAACCTGCTACAATTACAAAAAAAGAGTTTTGACCAGTTTTTAAACGTAGATAAAAATCAAGGCGAAAGCGGTATAGAAAAAGTTTTCAAATCAATATTTCCTATACATGATCCGCAAAACCGCTTAAGCTTAGAATACGTAAGCTCTGAAATCGGAAAACCAAAATATACGATCAGAGAGTGTATGGAGCGCGGGCTTACTTATTCTGTAAATTTAAAAATGAAAATAAGGCTGATCGTTCACGAAAGAGATGAAAAAACAGGCGAGAAGATCGGCATAAAAGATATAAAAGAGCAAGAAATTTTCGTTCGCGAAATTCCTTTGATGACTGATAGAATTTCATTTATTATTAACGGCGTCGAGCGCGTCGTAGTAAATCAGCTTCATAGAAGCCCCGGCGTTATCTTTAAAGAAGAGGAAAGCCCTACGGTCGTAAATAAGCTTATTTATACGGCTCAAATCATTCCTGATCGCGGTAGCTGGCTATATTTTGAGTATGATACTAAAGACGTACTCTACGTTCGCATAAATAAGCGTAGAAAAGTACCGGTAACCATATTATTTAGAGCACTTGGATATAAAAAGCAAGATATTATTAAACTATTTTATCCGATACAAACGCTAACGATAAAAAATAACAAATTTTTGACCCCGTTTAATCCTGAAGACTATCAAGGCAGGGTCGAATACGATATCAAAGACGAAGAGGGCAACGTTTTACACGAGGCCGGTAAAAGACTAACCAAGAAAAAGGCTGATAAGATTATCGCCGACGGTATAAAATTTGTCGAATATCCGACTGAAATTTTGGTAAATAGATTTTTAGCCCACCCGGTTATCGACAAAAATAGCGGCGAGGTGCTTTACGATACTCTTGCGCAGCTTGATGAAAATAAATTGGTTAAAATTTTGGCTGATCAAGAGAGTATCGAGATAGCAAACGACCTAGCTGCAGGCGTGGACGACGCGATCATAAATTCGTTTATCGCGGATAACGAGACGCTAAAACTACTACGTCAAACCGAAAACGTCGACGACGAAAACGATCTTGCGGCGATAAGAATTTATAAAGTTATGCGTCCTGGCGAGCCAGTCGTTAAAGACGCTGCTCGCGCTTTCGTAAATGATCTATTCTTTAATCCTGAAAGATACGATTTGACAGGAGTCGGTCGTATGAAAATGAACCACAAGCTAGCGCTTGAGGTACCTGAATACGTAACGGTTTTGACCAATGAGGACATTATAAAAACGGCAAAATATTTGATAAAGGTTAAAAACGGACAAGGGCATATCGACGATCGCGATCACCTCGGCAATCGTCGTATCCGCTCTATCGGCGAGCTTTTGGCAAACGAGCTTCACCTAGGCTTTGTAAAAATGCAAAAGGCTATCAGGGATAAATTTACGACGCTAAGCAACATCGAAGAGATTATGCCTTACGATTTGGTTAATCCAAAAATGATAACCACGACGATAATGGAGTTTTTCACCGGCGGTCAGTTGAGTCAGTTTATGGATCAAACCAACCCGCTTAGCGAAGTTACGCACAAACGCAGACTCTCGGCGCTGGGCGAAGGCGGTCTCGTAAAAGATAGGGCCGGCTTTGAGGTGCGCGACGTTCATCCGACTCACTACGGCAGAATTTGCCCGGTAGAAACTCCGGAGGGTCAAAACATCGGTCTTATCAACACCCTTTCTACTTACGCAAAGGTAAATAATCTGGGCTTCGTTGAGGCTCCGTACAAAAAAGTCATAGATGGCAAGGTAACCGATGAAATCGTTTATCTAACGGCGACTCAAGAGGAAAATTTGGTTATCGCTCCGGCGTCTACTGTGCTTGACGAGAGCGGTTACATAGTAGAGGATTTGATCGAGGCTAGACAAGACGGCGAGATGATACTAGCTAAACGCGAGGACGTTAAGCTTATCGACCTTTGTTCGGGCATGATAGCCGGCGTTGCCGCGTCGCTTATCCCGTTTTTGGAGCATGACGACGCAAACCGCGCCCTAATGGGGTCAAACATGCAACGCCAAGCAGTGCCGCTACTTCGCTCGTCCGCTCCTATCGTAGGTACGGGTATGGAAAGCACCGTGGCTCGCGACGCATGGGAAGCTATCAAGGCTAGACGCACAGGAGTAGTCGAAAAGGTGGATAATAAAAACATCTTTATCCTCGGCGAAGACGAGGCGGGTCCATATATCGATCACTACTCAATGGAGAAAAATTTAAGAACCAACCAAAACACGACCTTCTCTCAGCATCCTATCGTTAAAAAAGGCGAAAAAGTAGCGGCTGGGCAGATCATCGCCGACGGTCCGTCTATGGAGCGCGGCGAGCTGGCTATCGGTAAAAACGCTCTTATAGCTTTCATGCCGTGGAATGGCTATAACTACGAGGACGCGATCGTAATCAGCGAAAAAATGATCCGAGAGGATGCGTTTACGAGCGTGCATATTTATGAAAAAGAGATAGAAGCGCGCGAACTAAAAGACGGCGTTGAGGAGATTACTAAAGACATCCCGAATATCAAAGAGGAAGATCTGCTTTATCTCGATGATAGCGGTATAATAAAAATCGGCACACAAGTAAAACCCGGCATGATCCTAGTCGGTAAAGTTTCTCCAAAAGGCGAGGTTAAGCCGACGCCTGAGGAGCGCTTGCTTCGCGCGATTTTTGGAGAAAAAGCCGGTCACGTGGTAAATAAATCCCTTTACGCGACAGCTTCTATGGAAGGCGTCGTCGTAGACGTTAAAATTTTTACTAAAAAAGGCCACGAAAAAGATAGTCGTTCAAATAAAGTTTACGAAGAAGAAAAAGCGGCTTTTGAAAAAGAACACCACGATAGGCTCTTGATGCTAGACCGCGAAGAGATGCTAAAAGTGGGTGCTCTGCTTTGCAAAACGCCTTTGAGTTCTGCTCAAACTATCGGTAAAAAAACCTATAAAAAAGGCGAGAAGATCGATAAGGAGGAGTTTGAAAACATCAACCGCTTTACTCTAAGCGCGATCGTTAAGGGCTTTTCAAAAGACGTTCAAAAATCGTACGACGACATAAAAAACCATTTCCAAAACGAGAAGAAAAAGCTCAAAGAAGAGCATGATGCGAAGATGGAAATTTTAGAAAAAGACGACATCTTGCCAAGCGGCGTAGTTAAGCTCGTTAAAGTCTATATCGCGACAAAGCGCAAGCTAAAAGTGGGCGATAAGATGGCGGGTCGCCACGGAAACAAAGGTATCGTCTCAAACATCGTCCCTGAGGTTGATATGCCGTATCTACCGAGCGGTCAACCGGTCGATATCGTGCTAAATCCGCTGGGCGTTCCTAGCCGTATGAATATCGGACAAATTTTAGAAAGCCACTTGGGCCTTGTCGGCTACCGCTTGGGCGAGCAGATAAATCAAATTTTCCAAGAGAAAAAAGGCGAGTGGGTAAAAGAGCTACGAGCCAAAATGATCGAGATAGCTTCGGCGTCTAAATTTATGGATGCTAAAAAGACTCTAGGCAAAATGAGTGACGAGATGCTTTTAGACTACGCTAGAGACTGGGCTAACGGCGTCAAATTTGCCACGCCTATATTTGAGGGCGTAAGGGTCGATGAGCTAATGAAGCTATTTGAGCTAGCTAAGATCGATATGGACGGCAAGACCGAGCTTTACGACGGACGCACGGGCTCAAAGATTAAAGAACGCGTAAACGTCGGATGTATGTATATGCTAAAGCTTCACCACCTAGTCGACGAAAAAGTCCACGCTAGAAGTACGGGACCATACAGCCTTGTTACTCAGCAGCCGGTCGGCGGTAAGGCGCTATTTGGTGGACAAAGATTCGGAGAGATGGAAGTTTGGGCTCTTGAGGCATACGGCGCGGCTCATACGCTTCGCGAGATGCTAACGGTCAAATCAGACGACGTCGAGGGACGCTTGTCTGCGTATAAAGCCCTAACTAGAGGCGAGAATGTGCCTGAAACTGGCATTCCTGAGACATTTTTCGTTCTAACAAACGAGCTAAAATCATTGGCGCTTGATGTCGAGATATACGATGAGGATGAAAATAATGAGTGAGTTAAAACCTATTGAGATAAAAGAAGAACGCAGACCACGCGATTTTGAAGCGTTTCAGCTTCGTTTGGCTAGCCCTGAGAGGATAAAGTCATGGAGCCACGGCGAGGTCAAAAAACCCGAAACCATAAACTACCGCACGCTAAAACCTGAGCGCGACGGTCTATTTTGCGCTAAAATTTTTGGTCCGATCCGCGACTACGAGTGTCTTTGCGGTAAGTATAAAAAAATGCGCTACAAAGGCATCAAGTGCGAAAAATGCGGCGTCGAGGTAACTAGCTCAAAGGTGCGCCGCTCTAGAATGGGTCACATCGAGCTCGTGACTCCTGTAGCGCACATTTGGTATGTAAATTCGCTCCCTAGCCGCATAGGAACGTTGCTCGGTATAAAGATGAAAGACCTTGAGCGCGTGCTTTACTATGAGGCATATATAGTAGAGAGCGTTGGCGACGCATTTTATGACACCGAAAATAGCAAAAAAGTCGAAATTTTCGACATTCTAAACGAAGAGCAGTATGTTTCCCTGGCTTCTCGCTTTGAAGAGAGCGGATTTAGGGCTAGAATGGGCGGCGAAGTGATCCGTGATTTGCTAGCAAATATCGATTTGGTCGAGCTTTTAAACACTCTAAAAGACGAGATCAGCGCGACAAATTCTGAAGCCAAGAAAAAAACTATAGTAAAAAGACTAAAAGTCGTTGAGAGCTTTTTAAATTCCGGCAACCGTCCTGAGTGGATGATGATTACGAATTTACCGGTCCTTCCGCCGGATCTTCGTCCGCTTGTCAGCCTTGACGGCGGTAAATTTGCGGTTTCTGACGTAAATGACCTATATCGCCGCGTTATAAATAGAAACGCGCGTTTAAAACGCCTTATGGAGCTTGATGCGCCTGAAATCATCATCAGAAACGAAAAGCGTATGCTTCAGGAGTCCGTCGATGCGCTATTTGACAACGGTCGCCGTGCAAACGCTGTAAAGGGCGCAAACAAACGCCCGCTAAAATCGCTTTCTGAGATCATTAAAGGCAAGCAAGGCCGCTTCCGTCAAAATTTGCTAGGTAAGCGCGTAGACTTTTCCGGTCGTTCGGTTATCGTCGTTGGCCCAAAACTACGCATGGATCAGTGCGGACTACCAAAAAGAATGGCTCTTGAGCTGTTTAAGCCGCATTTGCTAGCTCGCCTCGAGGAGAAGGGCTACGCTACGACCGTAAAACAAGCTAAGAAAATGATCGAGGATAAGACGAACGAGGTTTGGGAGTGCCTAGAGGAGGTCGTTAAGGATCACCCGGTTATGCTAAACCGCGCTCCGACGCTTCACAAACTATCTATCCAGGCGTTTCACCCTGTGCTTGTCGAGGGCAAGGCTATCCAGCTACATCCGCTAGTTTGCGCCGCATTTAACGCGGACTTCGACGGCGACCAGATGGCTGTTCACGTTCCGCTATCTCAGGAAGCTATCGCCGAGTGTAAAATTTTGATGCTTAGCTCGATGAATATCTTGCTTCCTGCAAGCGGTAAGGCTATTACGGTTCCTAGCCAGGATATGGTTTTGGGAATCTACTACCTAAGCCTAGAGAAGACCGACAGCAAGGGCGCGAATAAAATTTTCGCATCCGTAGATGAAGTAATGATCGCCGAGGAAGCGCACTGCCTAGAGGTGCACTCGAAAATCAAAACGATGATCGATGGTAAGACGCTATTTACGACTGCGGGTCGCCTAATCATTCGCTCGATTCTACCTGATTTCGTTCCTGAGAATATGTGGAACAGGGTTATGAAGAAAAAAGATATTGCAAATTTGGTTGATTACGTTTATAAAAACGGCGGCCTTGAGGTAACGGCGGGATTTTTGGATAAGCTTAAAAATTTGGGCTTCCGCTATGCGACCAAGGCCGGCATCTCGATCTCTATCGCCGATATCATCGTGCCTGACAGTAAACAAAAATATATCAACGAAGCTAAGAAAAAAGTCCGCGAGATACAAAATCAATACGGCGCGGGCTTGCTAACGGATTCTGAGAGATACAATAAAATCATCGACATCTGGACGGATACGAATAACGTCGTCGCAGGTGAGATGATGAAGCTCATCCAGGGAGATAAGGGCGGATTTAACTCTATTTATATGATGGCTGACAGCGGCGCGAGAGGTTCTGCGGCGCAAATTCGCCAGCTAGCCGGTATGCGCGGTCTTATGGCGAAGCCTGACGGCTCGATCATCGAGACGCCGATCATATCAAACTTCCGCGAAGGTCTAAACGTTCTTGAGTACTTTAACTCAACCCACGGTGCCAGAAAAGGTCTAGCAGATACCGCGCTAAAAACGGCGAATGCCGGATACCTAACCAGAAAGCTAATCGACGTCGCGCAAAACGTGAAAGTTACTATGCATGACTGCGGTACTCACGAGGGCGTCGAGATCACCGAGATCACCGATAACGGCGAACTTATCGAGAGTTTGGAAGAAAGAATTTTAGGCCGCGTGCTAGCCGACGACGTGATCGATCCGATAGCAAACGAGGTGCTATTTAGTGAAGGTACGCTAATAGACGAAGAAAAAGCTAAAGCTATAACCGAAGCGGGTATAAAATCGGTCAGCATAAGAACTCCGATAACTTGCAAAGCTGCAAAAGGCGTTTGCGCGAAATGCTACGGCGTGAATTTGGGTGAAGGAAAGTTGGTAAAACCGGGCGAAGCCGTCGGTATCATCTCGGCTCAATCTATCGGCGAACCGGGCACTCAGCTAACGCTAAGAACCTTCCACATCGGCGGTACAGCATCGACTGAGCAGCAAGACTACCAAGTCGTCGCACAAAAAGAGGGCTTTATAAGATACTACAATCTAAACGTTTACGAAAACGGCGGTAAGAGAATCGTAGCAAATCGCAGAAACTCAGCCGTCTTACTCGTCGAGCCTAAGATCAAAGCTCCGTTTGACGGAAAGATCGAGATCGAGATCGCTCACGAGGACGTAAACATTATCGTAAAAGGTAAAAAAGAAGAGGTAAAATACACTCTAAGAAGAGGCGACCTAGCGAAACCTAACGAGCTAGCAGGCGTTAGCGGTAAGGTTGAGGGTAAAATTTATATCCCTTATGCCGACGGCGACCCAGTTAAAGAGAACGAAAGTATCGCCGAGGTTATCAAAGAGGGCTGGAACGTACCGAAACGTATCCCGTTTGCGAGCGAGATAAAGGTAGAAGACGGCGAACCGATCGCTAAGAAAATCCTTGCGGGCGCAAACGGCGTGCTTAAATTTTATATCCTAAAAGGCGATTATTTAGAGCGCTTGAGAAATATCAAAAAAGGCCACGTCGTAACCGAAAAAGGACTATTTGTCGTGGTTGCCGACGAGGACGATAGAGAGGCGGTTCGCTACTACATCCCGCGAAACTCTATCATCAAAGCAAACGATAGCGATATCGTGGATAGCAAAGCAGTCATCTCTGAGCCTGAAAGCCAAGAGAAAACCGTCATAGCCGAGTGGGATCCGTACTCTACGCCGATCATCGCCGAGGCTGCCGGTAGGGTTACGTACGAAGACATCGAGCCGGGCTATAGCGCCGCCGAGCAGTACGACGAGGCGACCGGCCAGAGCCGTTTGGTTATCAACGAGTATCTACCTTCGGGCATCAAGCCTACGATCGTGATCAGTACAGATGAGGGCAAAATGATCCGCTATCAGCTAGAGCCGAAAACCGCGATATTCGTAGCTAACGACGAAGTAGTGAAGCAAGCCGATATCCTAGCTAAGACGCCTAAGGCTGTCGCGAAGTCCAAAGACATCACGGGCGGTTTGCCGCGCGTATCTGAGCTATTTGAGGCTAGGCGTCCGAAAAATACGGCTATCATCGCTGAAATCGACGGCACCATAAGGTTTGAAAAACCGCTTCGCTCCAAAGAGCGCATCGTGATCGAGGCCGACGACGGCGCAACTGCCGAGTACTTGATAGACAAAACTCGTCAAATTCAAGTTCGCGACGGCGAATTTATCCATGCCGGCGAGAAGCTAACCGACGGGCTAATATCAAGCCACGACGTTTTGAGAATTTTGGGCGAAAAGGCGCTGCACTATTATTTGATCAGCGAAATTCAGCAAGTTTACCGCTCTCAAGGCGTTGCGATCGCCGATAAGCACATCGAGATCATCGTTTCTCAGATGCTTC
>CAUQOI010000086.1:0-8695 GCA_963519525.1 uncultured Campylobacter sp. | reverse complement strand
GGCTCCATTTTTGCCATTATCGCGGAGATTTTTTTAGGGCTTAGCGAGTACATGATGCTAGCCGCATCCGCCCTATCCATCGCGCTTAGCACGTCGGCGGCGGCTTGGTCCTTCATCTTGCCGTAAGCCTCGCCGACCTTGTCGCTAGTCATCGCTTTTAGCTCTTTTACGATTTCCTCGTTTTTCTTTAGCAGCTGCTCGGCCTGCTTTTTTTCCTCTTGCGCGCGGGCTAGAGTTGCGTTTATCTCGGCCTCTTTGACGGCTAACTTGGCGTTTCGCTCCTCAAAAAGCGCCGCCGAGCTCGCCCGAAAAGCCTCCAAACTCTGCCTTGCTTCGTCTATTTTGGCAAGCTCTCTTTTTAGCTCGTCTTTTCTAGTTTCAAATATCGAAACGCAGTCCACAGGGATTTTAAAGCCGCTTTGGCTCGCGCTTTGAGCGTTTACGTCGTTTGCGCCCCAAACGCATAAATTTAAAGTTAGTAAAATCAAAAAAATTTTCAAAATTTATCCTCTTGCTTTCAGTTTATTTTTTCCAAAACATGCAAATATTCAAACGTAGAATCGGCCTTATGCTTACGATTTTCACTTTTATCGGCTTTAAACCTTTGATATTCTTTTTTTATTAAATCATACTTGCCGTATTTGAGTAAAATTTTGCGAATTTGATACTCATTCATCAGTCCTTCATTGTTGTAACTTAAAAAGATATATTTAAAATCTGCATTTTTTATTAAATTTTCAAATTCAGTTGCAACATCGTTTTTTGAACAATATTTCGAGCGCATATAGTTTCGTAATCCGGTCTTGCCCTTTGGCGTAAATTTGTCGTAAAGTGCTATAGTGTTCAATAAGTGGTAGTTTGCGCCATATTGCCGAGCATTATAAGGCGGATCTAGATACAAAATATCGCCGGCAATTTCTCTTATCAGTTTATTTGCATCCATCTGATAAACATCGTGGATATTATCATTTATCTCAAATTTAGCTGCTTCTAAAACCAATGGCTTTAAGGCAGATGCTTTGATATTTTTTAGAAACGCTCCATAAACCGATGCAGTATTTGCGACTTTGTCTGCGCTTTCTATAAGCGAAGCCAACAAAAAATAGTAAATTTCATCGGTTATTTTTCCGATTTTATGCCATCTTTCTATTTCTTGCCTGGCAGTATCTATTCTTTGGCCGTTTTCATCGCTAAAGTATTGGCGACCAGAACCGCTGCCAAAGCAGTAGTTCTTGTAAATAAACCCGTCTTCAACGGGTTTAAGATCGTTTAATTCATTTATCAAATCGTCCGTTTGTCTTAAAATTTTATGATTACCGATGTAGTTTTTATTTAAGACATAACTATAGGGCTCTATATCGTTTGCGATAATCTTTTTCACGCTTGTTTTAAAAGTTCGCCCGACTATACCGGTGCCCGCAAAGATATCGCAGAAAATTTTTTGCGATAAATCATTGCCAACAACTTTGCAAATCTCGTCTCTTATCCAGTTTGAGAGTTTAAATTTAGAGCCTATGTAGTTCATTGCGCACCGAGTAAAACAACAAAGGCTTGTGTTTTATAGGCAGTTTCACCCTTGACTTTATGCCTATAGGTAAATGAAATATCAAGCGGTTTATCTAAATTTATATTTTCTATAGTATTTTTAGCTTCTAAAGGCGAGATATTCTCATCCAAATATACAATAAAAAGTCTCGGCGAATAACCAAATCGTCCTTCATCCTGGTATTCATATAGATACTGAGCCACTTTTGCGGGGTTATTCACCGCTATTTCACGCCAGCAATCCCCAAAATCGCGCTTAAATTCATTTGTGACGCTGCGAGATACTTTTTGATCGAAAGAAATACCATTTATAAAGAAATCAACACCGCGAGAATTCGATAGTGTCGGAATAATATTTTCATTTTTTAGAAATATCAAGCTCTCCAAAAAATCGTTTCTTTCAGTATTTATCTCTTTTATTCTGCGATATTTCACTGCCGCGATTCTAACCTTCTCATCTTTTTCAATTCTTGACGAACTTTCGGAATTTATACTTTGGACGAAATTATCAAAAGCTCCTTGAGAAAAGGGCCAAGCGATATCTCCAAACCCGAGTTCTCTCCACTCCCTAAGTAATATTTCTATTGTAGCGGATCCGCTTTGTCCACGCTTAAATTTTGGCGATGATTTAAAAATATCTCGCACTATCGGTAATGCCTTTTCATAATTCCAATTTATAACGATTGAATTAAAAATTTTTCTCGAATCCATTCCCTTAGTATTAATATTAAGCCTTTTAAGAAATTCTTTTGCATTATTTGCATTAGAAAATATTTTCTTTACCAAATCACAATTTATCCTACTCCTTATATCGGCAACTTGCATCAAAACTCCTTTTTAAAAACCAAAATATATTCGTGCTTAAAAATATAATAATCGTTTTTTAATGCACGGTACCGCCAAATTCCGCCTGCTCCGAGTTTACCGCGATTACCTTCGATATTTTTTACGACTATACCTTTTAACTTGACTTTAAAATTTCTCTTTATCATATCCATACAGTAAAAGCTAAGCGGCAAAATTTCGCTATTTTTATAAATGTCGCCGATCACTACGGCAAAATAGCGGTTTTTGTCCAAAAATTTTAAAGAATTTTCACAGACAAGCTTAAATTTTTTTACAAATTCATTTATATTGTCACATCTAGATAGGTCGTTTTCGTCATCCGTAAATTTAACGATATCCATATAAGGCGGATGCATCAGGACGAATTGTACATTTTTAATACCCATATTTTCAAAATTTTTATCAACACTTTGGGTATTCATCGAATCACATTCGGCTATAAAAAAATCACTAAAATTCGAGCTTTGCATACTTTGGCGCACATAATCCAACATCAATGGATTTATATCAAAACCGATATATTTTCGATCCAAATTTTCGCACTCAAACAGCGTCGTGCCGCTACCCATAAAAGGCTCAAACACAAATTCGCCCCTTTTGGTATATCGGCGCAGGAGTTGATTTGGGATCTGCGGGATAAAATTACCGTGATAGATATTTTTATGTTTACCGCTTTTATCGCGCTCGGCGATAAACCAAAGACTATCGGTATTTATGTCGCAGTTTTTCCAGTCACTCAAATCCAAATCATTGACCCGCATTTTTTTGTCTAGTAAAATTCATCGTTGCAAACTCGTCCAGAGCCGTCGCTTCGGCCTTTTTTATCTTTTCTATTTGCGCGCTCAAGTCCTGCGTTTGCAGGTATTTCATCTTTTCGTACTCCAAATTTGCCGCCTTGTACTGCCGCTCGAGGTGCGCGATGTTTTTTTTCATTAGCTCGAGCCGCTCGGTTAGCAGATTTTTTTCTCGCCGCATAGCGCCAAGAAGCTCCAGCGATCCGCGCAAATTGGTCGCAGAGCCGCTTGATGGCATTTCAAATTTTGAAATTTGCTTGGCAGCCTGCGCTATGAAGCCCTCTATCATCGCAGCTTCGTTTCTGGTTCTTGCTAAATTTAGCTCGATTTTGTCTAAATTTCGCTTTTTTATATTTACGATTTGCGTAAATTTGCTTTTCATCTTAACGAACTATCGTGTCTTCGCGCTCCGGGCTAGTAGATACTATGCCGACTTTTACGCCCGTGATCTCCTCGATGCGCTTGATAAAGGCCTTTGCGTTTGCAGGAAGATCCTCAAATTTACGCGCCCCTTCTACCTTATCCCAGCCGTCAAGCTCCTCATAGACCGGTTTTACGCCCTCTAAGTCGCTTGGGAAATACTCGATTATCTTGCCGTTTTTCTCGTAGGCTTTGCAGATTTTTACCTTTTTAAAGCCGTCTAAAACGTCAAGCTTCATCAGCGCAAATTTATCCACGCCGTCGAGTCTCGCCGCATATCTCACGCCGACTGCGTCAAACCAGCCCGTGCGGCGCGGTCTGCCAGTCGTTGCGCCGTATTCGCGTCCGATTTCGCGTATCTTTTCGCCGTCCTCGCCCATATCCTCGGTCGGGAATGCGCCGTTGCCGACTCTAGTCGTGTAGGCTTTGATGATGCCGATCACCTCGCCGATATTTTTAGGGCTTAGCCCGATACCGCTGCAGCTGCCTGCGGTTACGGTGTTTGAGCTAGTTACGAAAGGATACGTTCCGTGATCGATGTCTAGCAGCGTGCCCTGCGCGCCCTCGAGCAAGATTTTCTTATCCGCGTCTATGGCTTCCCAAACCATGTGCGTGGTATCTACGATAAATTTACCCAGCGCAGCCTCGTAGCTCTTTAGTTCGCCCAAAAGCTTCTCGCGAGCAGGCGCTTTGACGCCTAAAACGTCTAAAAACGCTTTATTTGCCGCAAAATCCGCCAAGATCGCATCGCAAAGTTTCTCGGGGTTTTTTAGCTCCCCGACGCGGTGTCCGCTACGGCTAATCTTGTCGCTATACGCAGGCCCTATGCCCTTGCCTGTCGTGCCGATAGCGTGTGCGCCTTTGGCCTTTTCTTTGGCTTGGTCGATTTGCGCGTGATAAGGCAAATTTAAATGCGCCTTGTCGCTGATAAATAGCCGCCCAGAAACGTCTCCGAACTGCTTTAGTTCTTCGATTATCTCGGCCGGGCAGAGCACGACGCCGTTGCCGATGATGTTTATTATATTTTTATGAAGTATGCCTGAGGGAACCTGATGCAGCGCGATTTTCTTGCCCTCCACGACGATCGTGTGACCCGCGTTGTGCCCGCCTTGACACCTGCACACCATATCGTAGCCGCCGCTTAGCAGATCTACGATCTTGCCCTTGCCTTCGTCTCCCCACTGCACGCCCACTATCACGTCAGCCTTGCTCATACTCTCTCCTTTTGATCTAAATTTTCGATTAACGCGTCGGTATATACGCCAAATCCGCTGCTTTTGATGCCTTCTATCTCGTAGTTGCCGCCGCCGCTTAGCACGGCGTTGCCGCCTAAAAATCTAAAAAACAGCTTATCATAATACCTCATCTTTGAATAATATAACGGAACAATTCTTAAATTTTCATATTTTACCGCCTGCGCCAGCTCTTTTATCTCAAGCAGCGCGGTTTTTATCTCATCCGGTACTACCGGCAAAATCTCGTCGATGCTTGCTACCGTATTTACGAAGGCCAGCCTTTTTAGCCACTCTTCGTTTTGATTTAGGATTTTTTCGATCTCGCCGTGCTCAAATATCGAAATAGGCAAATTTAAGAGCCTGCACACGATCTGCGGGATCGCAATATGGCTGATTTGTAGCACTGGCGCGAGCTCAAACGACTCAAAAAGCTCCTTTGCGATCTTGACGCTAGTAGCCAGATCACTCTCACCGATTAGCTCGGCGCCGATTTGATAGATTTCAGTGCTAGGGTACTTAAAAACCGGCTGGATGTAAAACCAGCGTTTAGGCTCGGTATCTTTTAGGCGTCTAAGCACGATACGCACGACGTCCACGGTGCTATCGGCGCGCAGACTGATTTGGTGATTTTCGTGATCGCTAAAACGCACCAGAGCCGTTGGCTGCACGCTTAGGTGCTGATGATACGAGAAAAAGGGCGTCACGATCTCGTGAAATCCGTTTTTTTCCAAAATTTCGCTTGCCGCGCGCTCGATCTTTCTTTTTAGTTTCGCGCTTTGTCCGAAATACAGCCTCGTACCACTCGGTATTTCGTGCTCGTAAACGCTCGCGTCAAATTCGCTCACTCTTGCTCCTTTGCTTTTAATTCACCCAGTTTTATCTCGGGCTCTACCCAAGGCAACTCGTGAAACGCCGCCACGAAGTAGCTAGGCTTTGAGCCACTATAAACGGTCGCGATATCAAGCTGCTCGAGATAAATTTCGCCGTTTTTGCGCTTGTTGTAAATTTCTCTGCTGTAAAAGCCCTTCGTTAGCAAACTTTGCCACATGTGCTCGTAAAATTTAGCGTCGTGCACGCCTGATTTTAGTAAATTCGACGGCTTGCCGATGGCTTCTTCTTTGGAGTAGCCGCTCATCTTGCAAAAGGCTTCGTTAGCGTCTAAAAATACTCCGTCTAGCCCGACTACGGCGACGGCTTCTTGCGCGTTTGCAAATAGACTTAAAATGGTATTTTTATACGCGTATTCTTTGCTATCGTTTAGTCGCGCTATCTCCATGCCAGTTTTTGCGGTCAAATTTGCCGCTAGCTTGCTCTCGATAAAATACCCGATCACCTCGTCCACGGTTCTGCCGTCTTTTGAGATAAATTTGATAAATACGCTACAGTTTATGACCTCTAAATTTTTCCTTATCAGCCTGCAAGACTGCAGCGACTCGTTCTCTTTTTTGAGCGAAGCCGCATTAAATAGGCTAAATTTGATGTTAAATTCATTCGCGAGCCTATCTCGGTCTTCTGGATGGATGATGTTTTTAAACTCGAATTCACTTGAGAGTATTTCGCTTTTTTTGTACCCCAGCGCGCGCTCGATATTGTCCGAAACGCTTGATATATCGCCTATAAAGCGGTCCTTCCAAACTACGCTAAATAGCGGTGAATGAGCGTCTATCTCGCTTTGTTTTTGCGCGTTTTTCTTTAGAGTATTGCTCTTAGTAATGTCTTTTACGACGCAAAAGCCGATCTTTTCGCCGTTAGATAGCTCGTAGTTTTGCTTGTAGATGCGCACCTGTTTTATCTCGCCGCCCGCGACAAAATGGTTCGTTTCGTAAATTTCGCCTTCGTCTTCTTGCAGCGTTTTCATATCGGTCAAATTTGACGCGTTTAGCTCGGCTAAATTTTTGCTTTTTATCGCCTCCTCGCTAAATCCGTAAAACTCGCATGCCCTCGCGCTTGCTTCGACGATCCTGCCGCTTTTTGCGTCAATTAGCAGTAAGATAAAAGGTCCTTTTTCAAACAAAAATCCGAATTTGCGCGAGTACTCTTCAAATTTCGCCTTTTTCTCGCCGAAATCTCCGTAAAATTTGACGATCTCGTCCGAGATTTGATCAAATTCCTCTACCGAGCCGAATTTCGCGTAGGTCTTGATCTCCTCGCCGTCGCCGGCTTTTGCGACTAAATTTTTGATAGATAAAACTGGCTTTATGACGGAGTTTTTGACGAATTTGACGTATCGAATCGTAAAGATAGCGCCCGCGGCCAAAAATGCGACGCAGATTAGTAAAAATATTAAATTTTCTTTTACGAATTTACCTATAGAATAGCTTGAAACCACGGCCAAACCGATCCCGGGAACCCTTTGGATATAATAAATCTCGCTATTTAGCGAGCCTAAATTTGCAAACTTTACTTCGTCGCTGTCTAGATAATCCACGTCCACGTCGTAAAGATCAAAGATGTTTTTGCGCTCTAAAACTAGCTCGGGATTTTGGTGAAATACGATTCTGCCGCTTTTATCTATCGCGAACGAATTTACGCCGATCCTCTCGTATCCGCGCGCAAACTCCTCGTAAATCGCCGTAAAGCGTATGAGCGTAACCACCATTTTGCCGTTTTTCATCTTTTTTGCGACGAGTCTCGTCGGTACGTCGCTTTTATCAAACATAAACTCTGATCTTAAAATTTTATCCTCAGGCTCGTTTTCCCAAGGCTTTGAGAGGAAAAAGGCGGAGTACGTGTCGCGCAATTTTTCATCGCTGACAAACTCTATCTCGCCCTGTTCGTTTACGACGAAAAAGGCCATGTATTCGTTATTATTTTTTACGGCAAAGTCGAAAATAACATTTGCGTCAAATTCGGGTGCATCGATGTATATTTCGATGAGCCTTAGCTCGTTATTTATGATTGAGGCGCGCTCTTTGAGGAAAATTTTAAAGTTAGAATTCGCAGCGTAAATATCCTCTTTTACGCCTTCAAATTTTAAATTTAACCCAAAACTAGCAGCGCATATCAGAAATACGGCGGTAGCAAAAAGTACCACGTATATCCTGCCTAAAACGGCGCGTGCGAGAGGAAATTTAGAGGCGGATGAACTAGCCAAAAGAAAAACCTTAAATTAATTTAATATAAACGGCTTATTGTAGCTGAATTTTGCTTGTTTTAAGATAATAAACGTAGAAGTTTGGCGAGAGGATGAGAGAATCGAACTCCCCGCGAAGCGGTCAACCGCCCCGCCATCGGATTTGAAGTCCGCGAGCGCCACCAGATCGCTTTATCCTCCGCGTCATTGGATGATGAGCGCGATTATAGCTAAATTTATATAAATTTTAGTTTGATTTCTATAGTATTTGGAGAAAATTTTATAGGTCAGCGATGAAAAAGCTATTTGCGCGATTTTTTTTAAAAAACCTTCTCATTTTCTCGCCGATTTTTTTCCTTGGCGGCTGCCTCGAGCTCTTTACGACAGTGACGCCGCTAACGGGCATAAACGTCTACGACGCCTACCAGATCAGCAAAGACGAGCGCGGTATCTATTCGATAACGAAAGATAAATTTATAAAAACGAAAATCCAGACTAAAATTTTAGCCTCAAGCGGGCTTAGCAACCTAAACGTGGATGTCGAGAGCTTTTACGGCGACGTGTATCTCATCGGCGTGGTGCCTGACGACGAGCACAAAACCAAGCTCGTGGAGCTAGCCAAAAACACCGACGGCGTGAGTAAAATTTACACTTATATTCGCTTTCCTAGCGACGGAGGCGAATGCGAGAGCAACCTCGCCATAATGCTAAAACTAAAAAATAGCTTTTTTAAAGATAGCATAATCAGCGGCACAAGCGTGAGAGTAAGCGTAGTGCAATGC
>CAUQOI010000085.1:0-8769 GCA_963519525.1 uncultured Campylobacter sp. | reverse complement strand
TCGTATCTATTTGCGTGCGCGCCCGTCTGCTCAAATTGATTAATGACTTGCACGCTATTTCGCGCGATATTTTTCTTATCGAGAAGGTAGATATTTTGTATATGCCCATCATCAAAAACAAAATCATAAATGTGATTGTCTTGGATTTTGCGAGTCTTTTCATTCACTCCGTCGTTTGGCGCGTCGAGATATTCGCTAAGCAATCTACTCCACTCAGAAGGCATAAATTTAACCTCATTTAGACTTTCCAGTCGCTGTTTTAAATTTTCTAACAGCTTTGCAGGAGAGTTTATGTTTTTTGCGTATTCGTAGCCTTGCGCAACCAGATCGTTTATCAGCTCGCGCTCCATATCCGCTTCGCTTTGATAGGTTGAGGGCTGGATTATCTTTTCATAAACATCCAAGACTATAAAATTTTTACTCTCGGCTATCGGCTTGATTTCGGTCATTTTCTTCCTTTGTTAGTTTCTTATTTAAAATGGTATATTGAGCTAATTTCCTGAATTAAAAATCCTAATACTCTTTTGTCGTTATCGTTTGGCTCAACACTCTCTTCGGCAGAATGTTTAGAATGACTTGAAATATTAATCAGTCTTGTTTCATACGGTTTTGAATCTCCGCCTGGAGTATTCGGCAAGAGATCGCCCCAGCTTTTATAACCAAGAAAAGTAGAAGTCTTTTCCAAAATATTTCTTAGAAAATTAAAATGGTACTTCTTGATTTGATTGCTCTCAATGGCTTTTTCTATCTCGGCTTTTAAATACAGATGATAAGCAAAGGGCGAATCGTTTTCTTGTTCTTCTAAAATATACACCCCGTCTTCATTGTTTTTTAAAACAAATTTATAGGCATTTAGTCCATTGTGCAAAACATTATAAAATAGGGGATTATGCGTAGTAATGATAAATTTTATACCAGATTCGCTCCCCTTTATTCTCTCAGCTAAATTCACAGCTATTTCTATTAGATTGTTCTCGTCCAGCGAACTGACTGGATCGTCTATAAAAATATATTTTAGATCATCAAATTCGTGAGTTGATCGATTATCTGGTTCCGCTATATTTAATTCATTTATTACTTGCCTTATTAATACATAAAAAATACTCCAAATAAAAATACTTTCTTCTCCTTTTGAAATTTTAATATTATCTTTAGGAGTATTGCCATCTATAAAAGAAAACGAAACTTCTGAAAAATTTGCATCGAATCTAGGTTCAAGCTTTTTACCTACATAAAGCTGAAAAGTATCAATAACCTCTTTATCCAATCCTTGTTCTTCAAATATCCAACTAGTAAAAGAATTCGGTTGTATTTTTAATTTTGGCTCAGCATCATTATTCCAATAAAATAAATCCTGCGTAAAGGCATTGTAATAAATAATTTTCTTTTTATCGGAGTAGTCGTTTTCGTCAGTTCTTGGTTCTATTAAATTTTTAAATTCTACAGATAAGCGGGTCTTGCCCGTACCATTAAAAGCATAAATTAATTGTGCTTTTTTATTCAAATTTTTAAGCTTATTTGCTATTTCGTTAAGAGTACCAGCAAACACCACTATATCTCCTTTTCAATTTCTGTAAAATTTAATAGCTTTTCTCTGTAATACTCATACTGCTTTTGCCTTAACTCTATCTCGCACGGTAGACCCTCGGCTATAGAGTTTACGAGCGTATCGAATTTGTCGAGGATTTCGACTATTTTGCGTTGGGTAGGCAAGGATGGAACAGGGATTTTATATTCCAAAATAGCATTTTTATTTCCTCGTGGCATTTTTGCGCCTTTTGCATTCTTTGTATTATAATCGAAAAATTTATCGTCAGCCAAAATTTGATACAAATATCTAGAATTGACGCTTTTATCGTTTAAACGCAAAACTAAAACGTCGCCACTTGCTCCACCAGTGCAGTCAGCTTGCCAAATTTTCTTTAAATAAGGACGAATATTGCCTACCAAAATATCGCCGCTTTCAAACTTAGTACAGTTTCCGCTCGCCGGAACGTATTTTGACGATACTTTCCCTGCTTTATCTTGAAGCAAATTTTCCACGCCGACGTAATTTAGTTCATTTAAAGAGTCAAATTTAATTCTATCGCTCGAATAGTCTGCAATGCTCCCAAGTGTTTTTAGTTCATACCCCCCCCCATTTTTATTGAGCTCGTCAAAGCTTAAAAGGAAGTCGCGGTAAAATTCGTATTGCTTTTTCCTAGCTGTAAGCTCTGCTGTAAGCTCTGCTGTAAGCAGCGTGAAACAGTCCAAAATACGGACTATTTCACGCTGTACTTCCAGAGGAGGTACAGGAATTTTAACTTTATCAATATCGCTTTTGTTGAGTGCAGGAATACTTCCTCTGGCAACCAACATATCCATATTTTTCTTTTCAATCGACTTTAAAAAATAGAATATAAATTTAGTTAAAACATACTCCTCGTCTTTTGAAGTATAAGGATAGCATAATCCACCAGCCCAAAATTTGCAATCAATGAATTTTACAAAACCCGCATATTCGCCTCGTGAGGCAATTGTAAAAGCATTGGCTTCATTATTGTACTTATCATAAAAGCCGTAGTAATCCCTACTTGAATTAACAACGGGATATGCTCCTTTGTCCACTAAATCTTCTTGTTTAAGCGTACCTTTTGCTAAACTCTTGCAAATAACTCCAAGTTCATCAAATTTTACCCCTTTAGAGCAAAATTCATTTATCAAATCAAAAATTTTACTCATATCTTGCCTTTGTCTTTTAGTTTTAAATTTATACTTTTGACGGCGTTTATATATTCTTTTTCTACCGGCGTTAGGTTGCTTTGTCGGTATTTTGCGTATTCGGCTCCGACTTTTTTCATAGCCTCACTATGGCTTACCGAGCCGGCATTTTGCAAAATACCTTTGCCGTAAGCTAGGCTAAATTTATCCAACTCGCTTATCCAGTCTCTCATATACATCGGCTCGCGCTCGTGCGCCTTCATCTCGGCAAGATCGAAAAATGCCGAAACCAAGCAATTTAATCTAAAAAGCTCATCCTCGCTTAGGTAATTTTTCGCCGTTTTAGCCTCGTTTAGCGTCGGTATTTGGCCTTTAAAATTCGTAAGCCCCATAAATTCTTTATTGCCGTTTACTCTACTAAAAATAATCTCGGAGGCGGTTTGCTCGCTAACGGCGTAATGAAGCTTGTTTTGAACTATTTCAAAAAATTTAATACTCTCGTCGCTTTTTGGATCGTAGTCGTAGCTAGTGGCGTAAAGTTCAAGTACTTGGCGATATATCGCTTTTTCGCTACTACGGATATCGCGAATGCGCTCAAGCAACTCTTTGAAATAATCGCCGCCGCCCGTGCCCTTTAAGCGTTCGTCGTCAAGCACAAAACCTTTTTTTATATATTCTCCTAAGCACTGCGTCGCCCACTGACGAAACTGCGTACCGCGAGATGAACGCACGCGGTAACCTACAGCTATAATCAAAGGCAAAGGATAATAAGCCATTTTACGCTTTATATTGCGCCCGCCTTCATTTTGAACTGTCAACTGAAAGTTGACAGTTGCTTTTTCATCTATCTCATTTTCTAAAAAAATAGCCTTTATATGCTTGCTAATATTTTGTTTAGTCGTCTGATAAAGTTCCGCGATTTCAAGTTGCGTCAGCCAAAGCTGTTCATCAAATTTTTGCAAAGAAAATTTTGACTTGCCGTCGCTTGCCGTGTAAATAATAGCTTTCATATTTCGCCGCCCAAATTTATTTCCGCAACGATTTCGTCGATTTGTTCGCGTAAATTTGAAATTTTGGCTACCGTTTGTTTTATTTGCAAATTTAACTCATCTATATTAATAACCTCGCGCGTATCTTTTACCTCGACGTAAGAGCTAACGGCTAGATTATAGTCGTTTTGGGCTATTTTTTCGTTATCTACGAGTGTGCAGACGTGAGCTACATCCTCTTTTTTATCAAACAGATCTATTATTTTTAAGATGTGCGCATCAGTTAAGACGTTATTGTTCGTCCTTTTTTCAAAAAACTCGCTAGCATCGATAAACTGCGTTTTAGTCTCTGTTTTATGCTTTGAAAGAACAAGGATATTGACGGCTATCGACGTGCCGTAGAAAAGATTTGGCGCGAGCGCAATGACGGTCTCGACGAAATTTTCTTTTACGAGATATTCGCGGATCTTTTTTTCTGCGCCGCCTCTATAAAAAATACCCGGAAAACTAACTATCGCAGCTCTACCTTTTGCCGAAAGATAGCTAAGCGCGTGTAAGATAAAGGCAAAATCCGCCTTGCTTTTAGGAGCCAGTACGCCGGCGGGCGCAAATCTAGAATCGTTTATGAGCGTCGGATCGTCGCTACCAATCCAGTTGATAGAGTAAGGAGGATTTGAAACGATAGCATCAAAAGGTCTGTCGTCTTGAAGTTTTGGATCTAGTAGCGTATCGCCAAGCTCTATGTGAAATTTAGAGTAGTTAACGTTGTGTAAAAACATATTCATACGCGCTAGATTGTATGTCGTGTGATTTATCTCCTGACCGAAAAAACCATCCTCAACCTCATGTTTGTCAAAACGCTTTTTAGCCTGCAAAAGTAGCGAGCCCGAGCCGCATGCTGGATCATAAATTTTATTTACGCGCTCTTGTCCGTGCATAGCAAGCGCGGCGATGAGCTTTGAGACATTTTGCGGAGTGAAAAATTCACCGCCGGATTTGCCTGCATTTGCGGCATAGTTCGAGATAAGAAACTCGTACGCATCGCCAAAAAGATCGATATGGTTGTCCTTAAAATCGCCGAAATCAAGTTCGGCTATGCCCTTTAAAACAGCCGTGAGTCGCCTATTTTTCTCCGCAACACTGTTTCCTAAACGATTGCTCGTAGTATCAAAATCGGCAAAAAGCCCCTTTATGTCCTGCTCTGACTCATATCCGGCTGCCGAGCCTTCGATACTTTTAAAAATTTGATCTAAATCAGTGTTTAAATTTGCGTTATTGTCGGCATTTTTTAATACATTTTTAAATAGCTGGCTAGGGTAGATAAAATATCCCTTCGTCACAATGGTATCATGCTTTATCGCCTCAAGCTCCGGTGAATCGTCAGGCAAGCTTGCATAGTCAAAATCATCTTCGTCGCCCTCTATGTAATCCGTAAAATTCTCGCTGATAAATCTGTAAAATAGCGTACCTAGGACGTATTGTTTAAAGTCCCAGCCGTCAACGGCGCCTCTTACTTCATTTGCAATACTCCAAATTTGGTTTTGCAAGGCCTTGCGCTGCGTCTCTTCACTCATTTTTTACTCCTAAATTTTTAATGCTTATTTTAACCATAAAATGATAATTTTTTAATTATACGAAGGTTTTTGTAGTATTAAATTTTTGTTTTATAAAAACAGTAAAATTTATTTGAAATGTAATTTTATAAAATAGATTTCGTTTTAAATTTAAATAAATAAAATTAAAAGTAGGCATAAAGAAAAAACGAGAGATCAAATTTACTAACGCCTCGCAGCAAAAATAAAAGGAGTCAAATCAAAACGGCAAGCCAAATTTATCCAAACTTGCCGTTTTGATGGAGTTGATTAAAATTTCTTTTTCCTAACATCTGCTACGATAGCTTTTGCCATGTTGTCCACTTCGCTAGTTACCCTGCTCGTGGCGTTGGCTATATTAACGTTTTGTTTAGTGAGCTCATCGACCTGGGCAATGCTTTGATTTATCATATTTATAGCTTCGCTTTGCTCTTTGATGTTTTCGCTCATCTCGTTGATCCCTTGAGCCAGGACGTTTGTGTTGGCTTCGATTTCGCCGAGACTCTTTTGCGTGCGTTCGGCTAGCTTTCTAACCTCGTCGGCCACGACGGCAAAGCCGCGTCCGTGCTCGCCTGCGCGCGCCGCCTCGATGGCTGCATTAAGTGCTAGCAAATTCGTCTGATCGGCGATGTCGCGGATGATCACGATGATATGCTTGATCTCATCGCTTTGCCTAATGACGTCGACGGTTTTTTGACTAATGGCGTTCATCGAGCTACTCATCTGCTCTACGGCTGCGGCGCTTTCTTGGAGAGAATTTGACTGCGTGCTAGCGCCCTGAGCTACTTGCTTCATGGATTCGTCTAGCATATGGACTTTTTCTTCTAAAATTTGAGCTTTTTCTAGGTTAAACGCGAGCATGCCGGCTATCTCTTCGCCAAGTTCGTTCGTCACGAGCTCGACGTCGCCTTTGGCGTCTGCGATCCTTGATGTAAAATCAGATTTTCTAAAATCGTTAAAAGTTTTTTGGATCACGTTTAGATCGCTACCGACTTTGTGCTCTAAAACATCTAGCATTTTATTTAAACGTCTTTTAGCTCGACTAGTTTCGGGTTGGCCGGGTTGTCGGTTATCCTAGCTCTTAAATTTCCGTTTTCTATCTGCTTTGCGGCCTCTACGGACTGAGATACCGCTCTAGCGTCTTGGCTGGCGTTGTCGCAAATTTTAGCTATATTGTCGTTTATCAGCTTGCTCATTACGCCAAATTCGTCTTTTGTGTTCACCTTTGAAACGACAGGTTCTTTTGTCTCAAAATTTAAAAATTTAAAGAAGCTGATCAAAGCGCTAGTGATCGTATTGATCGGGCTAAGCGATCTTTTGAGCAAGAAATGTACGATCGCAGATAAGACGAATATAAATATAGCAGCCAAGATAAGCTGAATCTTTAAGATAGGCAAGGTGTGCGTGCTAAAGATATTTTGATCCATCGCCGTTACCGCGAACCAGCCTTTATCGTTTAGCTCAAGCATATAGGCGTAAACGTCCTCGCCCTTGCCATTTTTATATGCTATCAGCCCGTTTTCGTCAAATTTCTTTTCTTGATATTGTTTGATTATGCTTTTAACTATGTCGTTAGGCTTGCCGACTAGATCTTTGTTTGGGTGTATGATAACGTTGCTATTTTGATCGACGACGAAAGCGTAGCTATATGCGGTTTTGCTGATTTGAGATATATTATCGCTTAGTGCCTCGATAGATGCGTCTATGCCGGCCACTCCGACGTTTTTGATAGGCGCGGCAAATGTTATAACCATCGCATTTAACGAAGCAGCCATATATGGATCGGTATACGTCGGTCTGCCTTCGGCTTTAGCTTGTTTGTACCAGCCTCTCACCCTCGGATCGTATCCTGCTTTGTTTTGGCCGTTTGATCTAAACATAGCCCCGTCCTCATATCCGGCATAAATGAGAGATATTTCTTTTCCGGATACGGCTTTTGCCTGAGATAAAGCGAAATTTATACCGTCCGCGTTTCTTTCGCCGTCGCTTTTTTCGCCTATTTTAGCTAGACTATCGGCCATCTTTTCTATGGCGTACTGATTGCTCTCAAAAAAGTTAGTCAACATGACTTTAACGTCTTTTAAAATTTGCTTTTGAGTTTGAATCACTAGGTCTATAGTCTTGTCGTGAGCCGTATTGTAACTAGCTAAAGATATCGCTGAAAACGATATAAAAAGCGCCAGGATGAGCATCAACGATATTTTATTTGCGATTGATCGCATTTACTTTCCCTTTATTAAAAGTTTAATACGCGATTTTATAACTTTTTGTATTAAATATTACTAATATCGGAATAGTAAATTAAATATTAAATAATAATTTAAGGTTTTGGTTTTTTTATTTTATCGGGGTTAAATCAGCGGCAAGAGCCAAATTTAGGGGCCAAAACCCCTAAATTTGACATTCTAAATTTAAAATTTATTTTTCCTAACGTCCGCGACGATATTTTTAGCCATATCGTCGATCTGCGAGGTGATCTCGTTTGTGGTATCGACGATGCCGATATTTTGTTTCGTGATATCGTCGATCTGACTTACGCTTTGATTTATCATATTTATACCTTCGCTCTGCTCTCTGATGCTCTCGCTCATTTCATTGATGCTTTGAGCCAGTACGTTTGCGTTAGCTTCGATTTCGCCGAGCGATTTTTGAGTGCGTTCGGCTAGCTTTCTAACCTCATCGGCCACGACAGCAAAACCGCGTCCGTGCTCGCCTGCTCTTGCCGCCTCGATAGCTGCGTTAAGCGCTAGCAAATTTGTCTGATCGGCGATATCTCGGATGATCAAGATGATGTTTTTGATCTCTTCGCTTTGTCTCATGACGTCGCCTGTTTTTTGACTGATGGCGTTCATAGAGCTGCTCATCTGCTCGATCGCGGCCGCACTCTCGTCGATCGCGCTTGCTTGCTTGCTTGCGCCTTGCGTTAGCTCTCTCATAGAGTCGGCTAGCACTTTTGCCTTCTCTTCTAGGCTTTGAGCTTCGCTTAGATTTTCTCTTAGCATGTTGCACACCGCGTCGCCTGCGCTTTGTAGTCCTAGCATCATATCGCGTAGGTCGCTTTCGATGTCGTCTTTTATATCCACGCGGGAGGTGTAGTCGTTTTTATTATATGCGTTTAATACCGCGGCGATATCTTTTAAATTTGACGAGATAGAGGCAAAGAAGCGGTTTAACAGCTCTTTTAGTTCGACTAGCGCAGGATTGTTAGGCGTCTGGGCGATCTTGGCGCCGAGATTTCCTCTGATCATCTTGTTTGCTACGCCGTTTAGCTCGTCGATCATCGCGCTATCTTTTTTGATACCGTCGATGACCTTATCGATATTTTCGTTTATGGCGTAGCTCATTAGGCCAAATTCATCTTTTGTAGTAACTTTTAGTTTATCGGGAGCTTTTTGCGTCTCGTAAGTGATAAATTTAAACGTGTCGTCAAGCTTTTCTTGGATAGTTTTTATCGGGCTTAGCGATTTTTTAAGCAGTACGTAGACAAA
>CAUQOI010000084.1:0-8789 GCA_963519525.1 uncultured Campylobacter sp. | reverse complement strand
TTTTTGTACCACGTGGAGATGAAGGTGATCCTACTATGAATCCGAAATTTTATGATGGGGTGTATGAATATTTGTGTAGTATAGGTATAAAGCATTTTGAAATTTCGGAAAATTTTACCAAAAGCTTGGAGTTGCAAGCGCAAATTTGACGCGCCAAAGAGTTTGTCAAATTTGCAAATTATACTATCTCTAAAACCGCGGTAATGTCGGCCATACCTTGCGTGTACATAGCTGACGTAACGAGCGCGTCCGCGCCTGCGCTGGCAAATTCTCGGACGTTTTTTAGATTTATCCCGCCGCTTGCGACTAGGGCCGCGTTTGGGGCGATTTTATCTCGTAGATCTACCGCTTGCTTTACCGCCTCTGGCGTAAATTTATCGCACTGTACGACGTCGGCGCCCGCCTTTAAAAGCGCTTCGCAATCATCTAAATTTTCGCACTCGACGGCGATTTTGCGCTCGGGAGATTTTGCTTTAAAGGTTGGAATTTGAGCCAAAAACTCATCATACAAGCCGTAGGCCTTTATATGATTTTTGAAAAATAGCACGCTATCGCTCAAATTTAGCCTATGTATGCCGCAGCCGCCCTCAAGCACGGCTTTTAGGCAAAATTTCTTAGCAAACGGGAAACTCTTGCGCGTGGCTAGGATTTCGCATTTTGGATTTACGCTTTTGGCCGCTTCGTTCATCGCTCTTGCGTAGGTGGCGATCTTGCAGGCGTACTCTAGGCAAATTTGCGCTAGTTTCCAGGCTTTGTGCACGTCGTCGTATCTGCCGCTTATTTTTACGATCGGCTCTTTTGTGGCCGCGACGGCTGAGTTTGGGATGCAAATTTGCGCCTCGCAGCCAAGCAACTGCGCGATGCGAGCGGCGACGTCTACGCAGCTAACGGTCACGTCCTCGCGCGGCAGTATGGTTAAAACGGCGTTTTTGCGGATGCCTTGAAGCGATGTCGTGAGATCAAAGTAGGGCAGATCTTCGCCGATGTAGGCTAAAATTTCGGCGTCACTTATCTTTATCATCGCTTGCTAGCCTCTTTGCTTCGGCGTTTTTCTTATTTGCGTTTACGATCATATTTCTAAAGATGCCGTTTTCGTAGAGTCCCGCGTGATATAGCGAAAAGCCGACGAATGCGATGCCTGCGATCGTATGCAGCTTCTCGCAGCGGCTTTTGTTTCTACCTTTAAGCCCGAGCGCCGTTAGGCAAACGGTGGCTAGGGTGACGCTCATGCCGATTTTTGCGACTTTTCTATGGGTTTGTAAATTTAAAAGTTGTCCGTTTATGTTCATTTTTTCCTCCAGCAAGTTGTGTTTGCGATGCCTATGCTCTCAGGGTCAAATTCCGGATTTAGCCCCGCTTTTCTTTGCGATTCGTAGTCTTTTAGGGCTTTTATCATGACTTTTGATAGCATAAAGATCGCCGCGATATTTATCGTAGCCATCGCCGCCATCGTGATATCGGCGATATTCCAAGCGATAGTTAGGTTCATCTGCGCTCCGACAAATATCATCGCGACCGCCGTTAGCTTAAAAGCTATGGCGATTTTGTGATTTTTGGTGAGGTATTTGATATTTGCCTGCGCGTAGTAGTAGTTGCCGATCAGCGAGGTAATAGCAAAAAGCACTACCGCAAGCGTCGTAAAGTGAAGGCCGATCTCGCCGTAGTACTCGCGCATAGCAGCCTGCACCAAAGGAAGCGCGCTTAAAACTTCGCCGCTAGCGCCGGTTTGCTTTGTGATATAGGCCTGCGAGAAAAGCACTATCATGCCAGAAGCCACGCAGATCGTCATATCTATAAAAACCGCCATCGCCTGCACGAGTCCTTGCTTTACCGGGTGGCTCGTGTGAGCCGCGGCGGCGGCGTTTGGCGCAGAACCCATGCCTGCTTCGTTTGAAAACAGGCCGCGCTTGATACCGTAGACGATCACGCTACCCGCAAATCCGCCGAATATCGCCTTAAAATCAAAGGCGCTTTTCATAATCATATCAAAGACGGCCGGAAGCTTGTCTAAATTTAAGCAGATCGCGATAAAGGCTAGCAGGATATAGGCAAGCGCCATGAAAGGCACGATATAGGAGCTGACCTTGCCGATGACGTGACTCTTGCTAAAAAACATCACCGCCGCAAATGCCGTTAGGATGATACCGATACCCACGGGCAAGCCGCTATCGCTAAAGCTCGTAGCGCCCGCGCTTTGGTCGTAGTAAATTTGAAAGGCGGAGGTCATGGTGTAGCTTTGTAGGCCGTTAAATCCGTATGCGTACGTGATGATGAGAATGACGGCAAAAAGGCTCGCCATCCACTTGATGCCTAGGCCGTTTTTGATGTAGTATGCCGGGCCGCCCTTAAAGCCCAATACGTCTTTGGTCTTGTAAATTTGAGCTAGCGTACTCTCGGCAAATGCCGAAGCCGCACCCAAAAATGCCATCAAACACATCCAAAATAGCGCGCCCGGTCCGCCCGCTACGATAGCAGCGGAGATGCCAGCGATATTTCCAATGCCCACGCGCGAGGCGGTGGAGATCATAAGCGCTTGAAAAGGCGTGAGGTGGTGCTTGTTGTATTTATCTTTTTTCTCGACTAGGACTTTGCAAGCCTCGAAAAACATCCTAAACTGGACGAATCTCGTGATATAGCTAAAATAAATACCGGTAAGAACGAGCACGATAACCAAAAAATAGCCGTATAAAAAGTCGTTGGCTAGCGACATCTCGTCGTTCATAAATTTTAAAATTTTATCTATCAACCGTCATTCCTTCAAATTTACTTCGTGCCTATCTTGACGCCTTTCATCGAATTTGCCAGCAGTCCGATCGTCGTACCGTTGTGTAAAACTGCCGTGGCGATAGGGTTAAAGAGCCCAAACGTCGCGCCTGCCAGGATGAGCGAGTTTATGCCGACGGTAGCGTTAAAATTCGTATTTATCAGCCTCATGGTTTTGTTTGCGACGTCTTTTGCGACGGCGACCGAGCCGATGTCGTCTTTTAGCAGGCTGATGTCGGCGGTTGCTTTTGCTATGTCGGCGCCCTTTTGCATACTGATGCCTACGTGCGCCTTGGTGAGGCTTGGCGCGTCGTTGATGCCGTCTCCGACGAATGCTACTTTTTTACCCTCGGCTTTTAGCTGCTCGATGATGCCTGCCTTATCGGTAGGTAGGCAGTTTGCATAGACTCTGTCGATGCCTAGCTCGCTTGCTACTTGACCCGCTTTAGACTGCACGTCGCCCGTTAGCATAATGAGCTCTTTTACGCCTAGTTTTCGTAGCTTTGCTAGCGTCTGCGCGGCGTTTTCTCGCATAGTGTCACGCATAGCGATGACGCCTAAGAGCTCCTTGTCGTAGCCTACGTAAAGTAGCGTGAGTCCGCTATCTACTTCGCTTTTTATGATTTCTTCGTGCTTGCTAAATGAAATTTGCTCGTCGTCCTCTAAAAAGTGTCGCGAACCGATCACGACCTCTTTGCCGCCTACGTATGTTTTCACGCCGTGAGCGACGATAAACTCGACCTCGTCGTGGTGGATGTGGTGAAAGCCTATCTCGCGAGCGGCCTTTACGATGGCCTCGGCTACGGGGTGGAAATAGTGCTCCTCAGCGCTTGCGGTCAAATTTAAGAGCTGCGCTTCGGTAAATTCTTTTTTAAACGAGTGAACCTTGACGACGCTTAGGCTGCCGTGCGTTAGCGTGCCGGTTTTGTCAAATACGAAAGTATCGGCGCTCGCTAGCGCTTCGATAGCTTTGGCGCCTTTTATCAGTACGCCGTTGCGGCCGGCTTTTGAGATGCTTGATTTAAAGGCGACGGGCGTGGCTAGCTTTAGTGCGCAGGAGTAGTCCGCCTGCAATACGCTGGCCACGCGTGTCATATCGCGGCTAAGCAGATACGAAATGCCGGCTAGGCTTAGCGTTACTGGCACTAGCTTGTCGGCTAGCTTCGTAGCTTTTAGCCCGACGGCCGATTTTTCGTTTAGCGAGCTTTGGATGTAGGATTTTATCCTAGCAGTCGCGCTCTCGGCGGCTATGCTCTCGGCCCAGATTTTTATACGTCCGTCCTCGACGACCGTTCCGCTCATCACGCGGTCGCCGCGCTCTTTTTTGACGGGTTCTGCCTCACCCGTCATCGAGACTTGATTTACGCTTGCGGTGCCTTCCACGATATAGCCGTCGATGCCGATGCTCTCGCCTGTGCCGACGACTACGATGTCGCCTATTTTAACGTCTACGGTCGGGATTTTTTTGAGAGATTTTTTGCCGTGATCGTTTATCTCGATCCAGACCTCTTCGATGTTCGGGCGGGCTAGCTCTTTGATGAGGTCGTCGCTGCGGTGTACGGCGCTTTCTTCCATGTATTCGCCGATGGTTAGCATGAGATTTGTGCTATTTGCCGCTAAAAAGTCGCGCCTAGCCAGGCTCACACCCACTGCGGTGGCTTCGAGCACTTTTGAGGTTATGCCTTCGTTTATGGCTTCGCTTGCGCCTTCTTTTAACAGGGGAGCGGCGGCTATCAGGCTAGCCATAGCTTTTACGCCGTCGTTGTTTATAAGGGGCGTGATGGCTAGAGCCGTTGCCGCTTTGTAAATTTCAGCCTTGCTCGGGCTATTTTTGCGCTTGTTAAAATTCGCGATCGGCAAATTTTCGATGAACTCTTTGATTTCGTTTAAATTTGAGTCAAAGCCGACGATAATACTTTTTGCTTTTTTGTTTACCCTGACGCTTTTTGCGTACCTAAACTCCGAAATTTGAGCCTCCAAGCGGCTCTCGTCGCAGTCCTCGCCGATGCGTTCGCAGACGAAGCGCACGCGGTTTTTAGTCAGGTGCGCGATGCGAACATTATTTTTGGGAGTCAATTTCGGCCTTTACATCTTCAAATCGCTCTTTTAGTTCTTCAAATCCTGCTTGAAGCAAATTTGATCCCTTCGCGATAGCTGAAAATAGCGCTTTTTGCGCGTTTTCGTTTGTTAGCACGTATGCCACGACGCCGCCTATGAGCGCACCTTTTATAAAGCCTGCCGCATTAAAATTTGCCGGGACAAAGTCTTTTAGCGCGTCGTTTATGCCGCGGTCAAACGCGCTTGGCGCGCCGGTAGTCTTTACTGTAGTCGTCGTAGTCGTCGTGCTACCGTCATCGTTTAGCTGATTTACTGTTTGAGTTTGATTGATGTATGGGTTTTTCATTTGCTTTCCTCTAATTTTTTGATTAAATTCTCCGTCGCGATCACGCCTGCGATACCTACGGCTACGGTAACAGCTGCGGCAAAATAGCGTGCAGAGACTAGTTTGTTTGACGCGCTAATGGCGCATGCCGTGACGATACCGCCTTGGATCGCTGTTTTGGTCGTTTTGGCGACTACTTCAGCCTTGCTTGCGCTACCTTTTTTGTAGTTTAGTATGCCTACGCCGCTGGCTGCTATTGCGCCGATTAGCGCGCCGCTTATCATATGATCTACTGGGAGTCTGGTTGTTGATGTCAAATTCATTCTATACCTTTATTATTTTTCTAAATTTGGCTCAAGCGCATTTGCGATGTCTTCGGCTAAATTTTTAGTCTCGGGAGCCGCTTTTGCCGGAGCTTTTTTAGCTCTTGGAGCTCTTTTTTTCTTAGTTTTTGTTTTCTCGGCATCTTTTTGTGCTTTTTCTGCGGCTACTTCGGCGCTAGTGCGTCTTGTGCGTTTTTTTGCTTCGGCTTTTTCTTCGCTTGTTTTAGCAAATTTTTTCTCGGCGTACTCTTTTGCTTCGCCTATTTTTTTCTCGGCAAATTCTTTTGCGTTTTCGGCAAACTCTTTGCCTTTATCTAGTCCGCTTTCAAGAGTTGATTTGATTTTGTCTTTGTTATTAAAAGCCGCGACGGCTAAACCTCCTAAGATTGCTCCTGCGATAAACGGTAGTGCCATTTTTTATCCTTTATGTTGAATTTTATTCTTTATCTTTATTTTTGTCTAAATTTTTACTTAGCATCATGCTGGCTAGGCCGCCCAGCGCTAGTCCGCCGAAAAATGAAAAATTCGGATTGTTTAAAAGCGCGATAGCGTCCTCTTTGCTGCCTTGCCCAGAGCTTATACGCTCTAGCGTTTGGCTGATTTGTTTAAAGCTATCCGAATCAAAAGCGTTTAAGATATTGTCGCTCGGATTTTGAGCTGTTTGAGCCTGCTCATCTTGGCCCGCGTTACTCGCATCTTGAAACTGCGTAGCTAAAATTTGAGCTAGTTTTGCTTTTAGAGCCGGGATGTATTCGTTATTTGACGTAGCCCAGAGCCTAAAGCAGACGTCTTTAAAGTTTTCATCGCTCAGGCCGTCGGTCAAATTCTCATAAAACGCGTTTAGCTCAAGCTCGTAGTTTAGGGCTTTTATAAAGCAAGCGTCAAGATCCTCGCACGCTAAAGCGCAAAAAACTTGCGGATCGGCAGGGTCTGCGTAGGATTTTAAAAGCTCCAGTCCGCTTCGTCTAACCGCTAAAATTTGATCAAAAATTTCATCTTTTTTACAGACGTTTTCGTAAAATTTTACTCCCTGCGACTCTAGTAAAAACACCGCATTTGCGGCTTGCTTTAGCTCCTCGTTCATCTTGCGCCGCCGGTGGCTTTTTGAGCTAGGTTATTGATGAGGGCTGAAATCTCGTGTAAATTTTGTCCTTTTAGCAGATCGTCCCACATCTTTTTCGGGAAAATTTCGTGGTCGTACTCGATCGTTGCGGAGCCGATTAGCTTGTTAAATTTAACGTTTTTTATGCCGTCTATTTGCTTGATCGTTTGATCTATTTTTTCTAACGGCAAGCTGTCCGCTTCTTTTTTGATATCGCTGCTGACGCGGACTCTTAAACGGCCTGCGACGTGGTGGATCGGCGTAAAATACGAAGCTATGCGTAAGACTAACTCCGATGGTATATGTGGCGCTGCGCTCATGTTTCTCCTTTATTTTTTGGCGTATTATCTATTTGCTACGCTTAAATTTAACTGAAACTTTTTTGCATATCGTTATCAAATCATTTTTGATAAACAGGCGCAAAATAGGCTATTTGTTTTGGCACTTTGGACAAATTCCGTATAAAATCATCGCATGACCTTCGAGTTTAAAGCCTGAATTTTTACAAATTTGCTCTTGTTTTTCTTCTATATATTTATCAAAAAAACTCTCCGCCGCACCGCATTTTATGCAGATCAGATGGTCGTGATGCGACTTTAAATTTAGCTCGAATTTATTTATCCCGTTCTCTTCAAAGCTTAAAACGAGACCGAAGTCCTGCAAAAAATTTAAAAACTGATAGATCGCCGTGAGGCTCACGTTTCGTCTAAATTCGCTTTTGATCTTGGTTTGTATCTCGCTTGCGCTAAGATGCTCGTCGCTGGAAAATAAAATTTTTAAAATTTGCTCCTTTGCGGCGGAATTTTTATATCCGTAATCCCGTAAAAGCTCTAAAAATTTCATATAAAATTTATCAAAAGTATGCATTTTGCCGCCGTTTCAGCCGATTAAAATTACTTTTTATTATAGTAAAAAAAGCTGATAATGCGATAAATTTAAGACTAATTCTCAAAAAATGGAGATTTTGACTAAGCGGTTATAAAGGTTATTTTGGCATAATTCCGCAAAAATTTTAAAAGGGAAGCCATGACATACGACGAACTAGAACTTGAGGCGGTTTTGCTGGAGGTTTTAGAAAACCGAGGCAATTTTGAATCGCTTGACGATGAAGAGCTTTTCGAACTTATCGAAGAGGTCGCAAAATATACCGACGGAGATTATGAAGAGGCGTTTGAGTATATGACTCAGTTTTCGCCGATTAATAAAAAAAGATTCGTCTCTCTTTATACGGTTTAGCCGCTAGGCCAAACCGTTTTTAAAACTTATTTTTCGCTTTCAAAATATTTATTTATTATTTCTTTTAGCTTTTTAGTGTATCTTGAGTCTTTCGGAGAGTTGTTGTAGATATCTTCGATCGCATACATTCTCTCGTAGTAGTCGTTGGTATCTTGCATGTTTATAACTAAATTTGACGCGTTTAGGCTAACGCCGAAAAATATTCCTCTCTCTTTCGATTTTGATACGCCAAATGCCGAAATCTCAGGCAAATCCGTCATCGCGGCAGCTTTTTCGCCTACTCCCATTATTGCAGCATCGACGCTGATATCTAGGGTACCTTTGCCGTTTACTAAACCGTCGTAAGATCTGCTTGATTTAAAAAGTATTATCAAATCGCTTGATTGGTAGCCTGCTTGCGCGCCTATGCCGCCGCCTCTAAAATCCACGAATATCGGGCTGCTCCACTCGTTGTCATCGTTTTTAGCTACGAAAATACCGCTTCCGTTATGTCCGCTGATTATAAACCCGCTTTTAACGAGATCTGGGATGATTACTATGCCTTTGACGTCTTTTAGGTTGATTTTTCTATTTTTTTCGGCAAGTTTTTCGTTATCTTGCCCAAACGTATCTAGGATATTGAGTGCCGTTTTTACCCTTTGATTTTGCGTGAGCTCGGCAAAGGCAGCACCGGATAGCAACATAAGGCAAAGCGCCAGTTTGAAAAAATTTCGCATTTTGTTTCCTTTTTCGTAAAATTTACCCGCTATTATAGTATTTTTTTATTAAATTTAAAAATTATTCGTTAAATTTACGTAAAGGATGTAAATGAAAAAAATTATTTTAGCCGTTTTGATTTGTTTAAATTTGAGCGCAAAAGGGCAGGGCGGCGCGCCGAGCCAAACTCAGACGATCGTAAACGGCGACGTCGAGATAGTACAGGTGGAGGCTAAATTTGCCGGAAATTTAAGCATCGACGGCAAGAAAAATCGCTGGCTTAGCG
>CAUQOI010000083.1:0-8802 GCA_963519525.1 uncultured Campylobacter sp. | reverse complement strand
AACGGCCTGCGGTCTTTTGGGGACAAGAGATGGTAAAACAGGTGAGCTACGCAGATGAAGCAACTAAAAAAGAGTTTTTAAATTTCTTAAAAGATGCGTTTAACAAAGGCGAGAGCATCGCAGGCGTGCTACAAAATATAGCTCTAAAAGAGAACACGGCAAGCGATCAAGCTCCTAAAGAAATGCCCGAAGAGAATAAATTTAAGCCTATCCAGGCCGTTAGTAAAAGCCAAACCTATGTTTATAAGGATATAAAGCGCGAGTTTTTCGAGAATTTCCTAAAAGCCGAACAGGAAAAGGGGACGGATATAATGGAGCTTTTAAGAAAAACGGGTAAAATAGGGCTTGATATAAAAGCCTAAGGAGCTGCCGTGAAAATACGAATCTACTACGAAGATACCGATGCGGGCGGCATAGTCTATCACGCAAACTATATAAAATACTGCGAAAGGGCGCGCAGCGAGATGTTTTTCGGCTCGGAGGTTAAGCCTTTTAGCAAGGACGGACATTTTGTCGTGAGCGAGATTTGGGCGAAATTTAAAAAACCGGCCGTCCTAGGCGATCTGCTCGAGGTAAAAACGAGCGTAGCAAGCCTGAAAAAAGCCTCCGCGCTCATAAATCAAAAAATTTATAAAATCGCAAATTTAAGCGGAGAATGCCAGCCCGAGCTCGTCTTTGAAGCGGACGTCGAGGTCGCGTTCGTTAGCAACCTGAGGCCGGCTAAGATGAGCGAGGAGATAGTGGATTTTCTCTCCTCTTACTGCTCGTAAAAGCCGTATTCGCCGGCTTTTAAAACTTTCGTATCATAGATGATTTGCGAGTCCTCGATGCTCTCGTTAAAAAGCCTTTGCGCGCCGCGGTTTAGGTAGGTCGCGTAGATGTAGTCAAGCCCGGCGCTAGCGGAGTAGCCCACCCAGTTGAAGTTCAAATTTTGCCCCAAAATTTCGTTATTTGAGTCCAGCGCGCCGTCGGTTTTAGAAATCGAGTTAGCTATGTAGAGCTTTTCTCTATCTTGCGGTTGCGTGAGCTTAAAGATGCTTGGCGCGTAGTTTATCTGCGTGCTTAAAAGGGCGTTAAATTTGACGTCGTAAAGGCGCATTTGGGAGCTCACCATCGAGGCTTTTACGAGCGGAACGTTTAGAAAAACTGTCGCGCCGCTTAGCCTTGAGTTGCCAGAGAGCATTGACTTTAGGTCGGTGACGCCGTTTGCGATCTCGTTTTCGTAGGCTAGCCCGCCGCTAAGCTCGTCCGCGTAGCGATTTAGCGCCGCTCCTAGCGCGCTACCGTCAGAAAACGCCGCGACTTGGCCGTTTGAGAAATTTAGCAGTTTTTGGACTTGTCCTTTGTAGTCTATACCGCCAAATATCAAATTGTCCTGCGGCGAATCGACGCTAGAGATGTGCAGGGTCGGCACGAAAGCTGTCATGGCTGGGTCTAAAACCTCGTTTAGATATTTTGCGCCAACAGGCGTAAACGGCGCGATGATATAGGCGATATTTTCGCTTCTAGCGCGAGCTAATGCGCCGTCGATAGCGCTCGGGGCTTCGTTTCCGATGTTGTAAAATTTAACGTCGATAGCGGCGTTTTGCCTGACAACGTAGGCGATAACCGCGTTTGAGACGACGCCGGCGTAGCTTTTTATGCTATCTTGCGGGATGATGACGGCGATTTTAAACTCGGCGCTGGAGCTCGTCGCTAGACTTTCGGTGCCGGCGTTTACGTACGAGCCGTTTAGAGCGTTAAAGGCTTGTAAAATTTCTTGATTCGAGCTGCCTTCGTAGCGAGCTAAAAAGCTGTGCAAAAGACCGTCTCTAACGAGATCAAGCAAGCAGGCGTCGTTACATTTCGTCGGTTCTAAATTTATATAAATTTCGCTTGCCGGCGGGATATCGGATGGTTTGTCGCTCCTGGCAAACAGCGCCGAGCAGATCAGTAAAGCGGTTAAAATTTTTCTCATAGGTACTCTTTTATCTTTTTTAGATCGCTGAAAAACAGCTCTTTTTTGCTTGGATTTTTCGCTATGACGCTCGGCGAATAAGTCGCCAGCAAGGCTGAGTGTTTAAATTTCATTATGTTTCCCCTTATTACCTCAAAGCTTTGCGCGCTTTGTTTTATCATTTTGTAAAAGGCCTCTTCGCCAAGCGCTACGATGAGCTTTGGCGCGACCAGGCGGGCTTCTGCACTAAAATACGGCTCGCAAAGCTCGTAAGCGCTTGCCGGAGCTTTGGCGGCGGGCTTGCATTTTAGCAGGCTCGTGACGTAAATTTCGTTTTTTTTGAGCCCCGCTAGCTCGTTTAAATTTTGCAAAAACTTATGATCGTCCGCTAAAAACTCTCCGCTCGCGTCCTCGGCGGTGTTTGGCGCGTCAAATACGAAAACTACTTTAGCGCTTTTATCTCCAAGGCCCGTTAGCGCACGGTTTGCGCTCTTGCAAAGCTCGCATAGATTGCACTCTTTGATGCTTGCGTTTAGTTCGGCAAGGCTACTGGGCATGGCTGCGGACGAAGGCGAAAAATCGGCAAATTTATACCCGAACGCCCTCAGATAGTAAAGCTCTCTTAAAATTTCGTTTGCGTAACTCATCGCGCGATGATATCCAAAAGGGCGTTAAAAACAGATAAATCAAAGCGCTAGTTTGATTAAATTTTCGCCGTCCAAGCGGTAGTTTCGCCACTGCTCGGACTGGTTTTTCGCGCCCATTTTTTCATAAAATTTGATGCCGGGCTCATTCCAGTGCAGGCACGCCCACTCGAGACGTTGCAGATTTTTATCTTTGCAAATTTGAGCTAGATGCCTAAAAAACTCTTTTCCTATACCTTTGTCGCGATGCTCTTTTTGGACGTACAAATCCTCCAAATACATCCCGCCAAGCCCCAAAAACGTGGAAAACGTGTAAAAATATATCGCGTAAGCTATGATTTTGCCCTCTGTTTCGCAGACTAAAATCCGGGCGTAGTTTTTCTCAAAAACAGACTCCGCGAAAATTTCCGGCGTAAATTTGACATCATCGCTCATTTTTTCGTACGCGGCCAGCTCTTTAACCAGCTCGCAAACGGCCGGGATGTCAGCCCTGGATGCTTTTCTAATAACGTAAGACAAAATTTTCTCCTAAATTTTAATGAGCGATTATATTTTTATTATTTTAAAACGAAGTTTAAAAATTTATTAAAAGGATTTTAAGCGATTTGTTGATAAAATCACCGACTTATATCAAAATCACCATAAGGAAAAATTTATGAAAAGAACATACCAACCTCATAAAACCCCTAGAAAACGCACTCACGGGTTTCGCGTCCGTATGAAAACTAAAAACGGTCGCAAAGTGCTAAACGCAAGACGCGCAAAAGGCAGAGCAAGATTGGCCGTTTAAGCAAATTTAGCTCTATAAGCAGCCAAAAGGAGTTTTCAAGCGTCTACAAAGAGGCCGTCAAATGGCACTGCGAGGAGGCGATAGTCTTTTTTAAGCCTTACAATGAAAACAAACTAGCCGTCGTAGCCAGCAAAAAGGTGGGCAAAGCCGTCGTTCGCAACCGATGTAAAAGGCTTTTGCGAGCGGTCGTCGTCGAGATTTCAAATGAGCTTGCAGACGGCATTTACGTGATAGTCGTTAAAAACGGGCTAGATAAAAGCTCGTTTTTAAAGCTCAAAAAAAATATCTCTTGGGCTATGAAAAAACTCGGATGTATAAAATCAGGCATATGAAAATGATAAAACAAGCTATTTTATTTTTGATAAAAGCATATCAAGATTATATCTCCAAATTTACTCCGAAGTCTTGCAGGTACTATCCCTCCTGCTCGGAATTTGCCGTTTGGCAGTTTAAATTTAACGGCTTTTTCTCGGCGCTCTTCGCGGTTATTTTTAGAATTTTACGCTGTAATCAGCTCTTTAAGGGCGGTATCGACTACCCCGTCATCAGTAAAAATTTCAACTCTTTTTTTATATCCAATCAAAATTTAAAATCACACATCGCATTTTGGTTCGTCCCGTATAAAAAAAATAAATTCTACGTTATTAAAAATTTAGACTTTCAAAAGGAAAAATAGTGTTAGACAATATGTCAGTTCAAAAACGCGTGTTATTAGCGACCGTTTTATCTTTTATCTTTTTTATCGCTTACGATTATTTTTTTATTCCTAAAAATTTGCCGTTAGATCAAAACCAAACCGTTGCAGCGCAGCAATCAAGTCAAGCAAACGCCGCTCCGAGCGTAAATACAGCATCAGGAGCTAGCGCTCCGCAAGCAGTTGCCACGCAAAGCCGAGAGATCGCCGTAATAAAGGGCGAGCACTTTGAGGCGCGTATCGATGAGCTAGGCAGGATTTCTAAATTTTATCTAAACGACGAAAAATATAAAAACGCTGAAGGCAATCGCATCGAGCTAGCAGGCGCTCAGCCGCTACCGCTTGAAGTACGCTTTAGCGACAAAGCTTTAAATGAGCAAGCTTTCAAGGTAGCCTACGCGAGCGACGTTAGCGAGATAAATTTAACTAGTGAGCCAAAAACTATAGTTTTAACGCAAAATTTAGAGGGCTCTAGCGTAACCAAAAAGATCACATTTTATCCAAACGGGAGCTACGATCTAGATATTAGCATAAGTGCCGGCGAATACTACGTAACTCCGGGTTTTCGTCCAAACGTCGCTATCGACAGCTACACCGTCCACGGCGCGCTACTTAAGCATAACGACGGCAAGCTAACTATCATCGAGGACGGTGACGTAGACGCGACCGAGAGCTTTAATAACGTAAACATAGCCGCAGCTAGCGACAGATACTACACGGCTTTGTTTTTTAAATTTGACGGACTTTTAAATCCCGTAGTTTCAAAAGACGGTGCGGGCAATGCAGTGATATTTGTAAAAGGCGAGCAAAATTTTAAAGCCAAAGGTTACATCGGCGCTAAAGACCATGCGACGTTAAGCCAGATAAACGAGGAGCTCGTGGACGTCATCGAGTACGGCTGGTTTACCTTTATCGCAAAACCGATGTTTGCGTTTTTAAATTGGCTTTACGGCTACATCGGCAACTGGGGCTGGGCGATCGTCGTACTAACGCTGACTGTTAGGATTGCGCTTTCCTGGTTCACCTACAAGGGTATGCTATCGATGAATAAGCTCAAAGATCTAGCGCCGAAGGTAAAAGAGCTGCAAGCCAAATACAAAGGCGATCCGCAAAAGCTAAATATGCACATGATGGAGCTATATAAGAAAAACGGTGCGAACCCGATGGGCGGCTGCTTGCCGATACTTATGCAGATTCCGATTTTCTTTGCGATTTACCGCGTACTACTAAACGCGATCGAGCTAAAAGCGGCGCCGTGGATACTCTGGATACACGACCTTTCGGTGATGGATCCGTATTTCGTACTGCCTATTTTGATGGGTGCGACTATGTTCCTTCAACAAAAGCTCACGCCGACCACGTTTAGCGACCCGATGCAAGAAAAGATAATGAAATTTTTACCGCTTATCTTTACGTTTTTCTTCGTGACCTTCCCTGCGGGACTTACGCTTTACTGGTTTGTAAACAACCTCTGCTCGGTCGTTCAACAAATTTTCGTAAATAAACTCTTTGAAAAGCATAAAAAAGCGGAGGTAAAGGTCTGATGCGAATAGAAGCCGAAAATTTGCAAGAAGCTTTTAAAAAGGCTGCCGAGGAGCTAAACTGCTCCGTTACCGAGCTTGATATCAAAATTTTGCAAAATCCGAGTGCCGGCTTTTTGGGATTTTTTAAAAAAACGGCGATCATCGAGGCCGTAAAAGAAGGCGCGCATAAAGAAGCCAAAAAAGCTCCTCAAGCCGCTCGCGAAAATGGGCATAAAGAAAACGGCGGCGAAAAAAAGAAGGAATTTAAGAAAAAAGAGAACTCCGGCGAAGAGCAAAATCACCGAAGCGAAAAGAAAAAAAATCATAAAAATCGCCACGATCATCACAAAAATCATGCGGCAAAGCAAAGCGAAACTAACGCGGCAAACGAGTCTAAAGTAGAAGAATCGCAGCCGCAAAAAGAACATCAAGCAAAAGAAAAAGAGTCGCATAAAAAAGAACAACCCAAAAAAGAGAGCAGCAAAAGCATCCTTGATCACTCGATCATCGATACCTTTAATAAAAACGACTTTTACGAAGGCGAGGAAAAAGCGGGAAGCAGCGAAAATTTAGGCTCGCCAGCTTCCGGCGGCGAGGCAAATTTGACGCAAGCCGCACCAAATTTAACTAAAAAAGAAAAACAAGACTCTCGCGCCGACCGCGGCTTGGCTCAAAAACAAAAAGAGCAAAAACCAAAAGCCGACATCGATAAAGTACTTCCCGAGATAAAGCAGGGCGTAGAAAAGCTCTTTGGCGGAAATTTCTTTACGATAGATAAGATAGACGTGCGCAAATTTGATGACGAGACCGTAATAATCGAGCTTGACGGCGAGGATGCGGCGCTACTCATAGGCAAAGAGGGCTACCGCTACAAGGCGATCTCATATCTGCTCTATAACTGGATCAGCTCAAAATACAGCCTTGCGGTACGCCTTGAGATTGCTCAGTTTTTGCAAAATCAAGAAGCCGCGATCGATCAATATCTAAAAGGCATAATCGAGCGCGTGGAGGAAACGGGCAAGGCTAAAACCAAGTCTTTAGACGGCGTTTTGGTTAAGATCGCTCTTGAAAAACTGCGCGAAAAATTCCCCGACAAATACGTAAGCGTAAAGTCAAATAGCGACGGGCAGTTTGTGGTCGTGAACGACTTTATCAAAAAATGAACGAGACCATAGCCGCCGTCGCCACTGCGCACGGCGTAGGCTCGATCTCCATCATCAGGCTAAGCGGCGCAGACGCCCTTAGCCTAGCTCTAAAACTCACCAAAATTACCTCTCTTGTCCCGCGTTACGCGACTCTAACTAAAATTTACGCCGATGGCGAGCTTATCGACGAAGCCTTGCTTATTTACTTTAAGGCTCCACATAGCTTTACGGGCGAGGACGTAGTGGAGTTTCAGCTCCACGGCGGACTAGTGGTGGCAAATTTGATTCTAGGCGAGCTCATCAAAAATGGCGCCAGACTCGCGCGCGCAGGAGAGTTTAGCAAGCGAGCGCTCATAAACGGTAAGATGGATTTTGGCAAGATCGAGGCGATAAACTCGCTCATAAACGCAAAAAGCGAGGATAGCGTCAAAATCATCGCTCGCACGATGAGAGGAGATCTGGCTAAATTTGCAAATGAAATCCGCTCCGAGCTCGTAAAAACTCTGGCGTTTGTGGAGACTAGCATCGACTACGCCGATGATGATCTGCCTGCCGACTTGCTAGAGAGCATTAGTCAAATGCTACAACAAAACAGTGCTAAACTAGATAAAATAGTAGCCATAAGTCAGAGCAGAAAAGGGCTACTCGAGGGCTTTAAGATCGCGATAGTTGGCAAGCCTAACGTCGGTAAAAGCTCAATCCTAAACTCGCTTTTATCCTACGAGCGCGCGATTATCAGCGACGAGGCGGGCACGACTAGAGATAGCATCGAAGAGGCGCTAAAAATCGGCACTCATCTAGTGCGCATCATCGACACGGCAGGTATCCGCAAAAACGCGGGCAAGATCGAGCAGATCGGTATTTCGTATTCACTACGAGCTATCGAGGAGGCCGACGTCATCCTGGCTGTTTTTGACGCGTCGCAGGAGGCAGACGAGCAGGATAACGAGATCCTGGAGCTTTTAAAAAACTCGCAAAAAAAGATTTTTTACGTCCTAAATAAATGCGACCTCGGCGTTAAATTTATAAGCCCCGAAAATCCGATAAAAATCTGCGCAAAGCAAGGAACGGGCGAGATAATAAGCAATCTAAAAGCCTATCTCGACGCGCAGGAGACGAGCGAGATACTGCTAAATTCCGCTCGTCAAATTTCAAGCTGCGAGGCGGCGAGCGAGGCGATAAAAAGAGCGTTAAATTTGCTTGCCGAGTCTGAGCTTGAGCTTTTTGCCTACGAGCTAAACGCAGCAATAGAGCAAATCTCGTCAATCACGAAGCCGTTTGAGAGAAGTGAAATTTTAGACGAAATGTTTAGCAACTTTTGCCTCGGCAAATAACGAAATTTACTCTATAAAAAAGGAAAAAATAGTGAAAAAAATCTTATCTATAGCCGCTCTAGCTGCATTGCTGGGCGGCTGCATGCCTTCACAGGATCATCTAGTAAGTAGCGTAGTATCGCCTGAACCGGACTGGATTAAATATCTAGAAAATGACGGTACCGTCGGCGATGTCGCATTTTTCTCAGAAAATTTGAGCGCAACTTACGCGCAAAAAAACGGTGATATCATAGGCATGGAGCTCATAAAAAAAGACGGTCAAAATTTGAAACTTGGCGATATGTACGCGCAAAACGGGATTTCGTTTATAGTTTTGGAGCTTAACGATAAGGAAAAATTTGGCTACCAGTACATAAATATGCGCGATAAAAACGAGCTTGCGACTCTAAGAAATGCTAAAAAGGTCAAATTTTATCAGTTTGGCGGCGGCATATTAGAGAGCGTGGTTTTTAGCGCGGACTCGGGCGCCGTGTGCGAGAGTTTTGCGGCGGGCAAGACGGTAAAAGCTCATGCGGTAACTAATTATTATGATAAAGAAAGCGCCAATAATAGCGAATTTTTCGCGACTTTGATGGATATCGGAGTGAAAAAGGGCAAAAGTGCCGAGATCAAAAATCTAGACTTTAAATTTTTCGTTAGTGACGGCAAGCTATCTAGCACGCAGACGCGGGCTCGATCGGCGGAATTTAGGAGCAAAGTCATAGATGCCGACGCTAAAAAACAGGAGCGAATCCTA
>CAUQOI010000082.1:0-8851 GCA_963519525.1 uncultured Campylobacter sp. | reverse complement strand
AATTTAAACACCAACGAGCTGATTTTAGGCTTTAGCTGGAAGGCGTTTGATTTTGGCGCAAACAAAAAGCAGCGCGAGATAAAGCGCATAAGTGCGCTACAAGCGAAGTTAAATCTGGATCAAAAGCGCTTGCAAAACGAGCTAAATTTAGCAAATATCAAAAACGACCTAAAGACGCTCGAGCAAAAGATCGCCGCCGGCAAAAGCGCGCTAAACTCGGCGCAAACCTCGCTAAATGCCGTTAGCAAAAAGTATGAAGCCGGGCTGCTTGGGTACGTGGAGTTTTTAAACGCGACCGCGCAGAGCTTTAGCGCAGGCAGCGCGCTGGAGCTAAGCAAGAGTAAATTTGAGATCAAAAAGGCGGAGTATCTGTATGAGCGCGGCGGCAAGATCGCTGAAAATATCGAAAAAACGGAGCGCAAATGAATAAAATTTTACTTTTTTTACTGAGTGCGGCGGTTGCGCTTTACGCACAGGATAGGATTTACGCGAGTTTTGACGTCGCGCCCGCAAAAGACGCTCAGCTCGCGCTAAAAGCCGTCGGTATCGTAAAGAGCGTAAACGTAGAAGTCGGCTCCGCGGTAAAGCGCGGCGACGTGCTGCTCGAGCTTGAAAACGAGAGCGAAAAGTTAGCCGTAAAGCTCGCTCAAAACGACCTAGAGAGCGCACAGACGGCAAAAGCCCACGCAAAAAGCGTACTGGATAAATTTAAGCTCGTTCAAAGCGTGAGCTCGAAGCAGGCTTTTGAAAATGCGGAATTTGATTTTAAAAATGCCGCGCTAGCCCAAAACAGAGCGCATCTGGCGCTAAATTTGGCGCAAAAGAGGCTTGAAGACACGAGGCTACTCGCGCCCTTTGACGGGACGATATCTGGCAAGAGCATCGAGGTCGGCGAGGGCGTGGGCGGCGTAGCGCAAAAGCTAATGTCGATTTTTTCGTATCCGGACGTCAAGCTCAAACTTAGCTTTGATGAAAAATTTGAAGACCGCGTGAAAATCGGTAGCGAATTTATCTATAAACTAGACGGCGAAAATGAGGAAAGACGCGGCGAGATCAGCCTCATCTACCCGACTATCGACACGAAAAACGGCAAAATTTACGCCGAAGTGCAGGCGCGAAATTTGACGCCGGGGCTTTTTGGCGAGGGATATATCGTCTCTAGCGCGCAGGACGGGGACGTAACGAGCGATAAAAAGGCCGCCGAGCCTAAAAACAAGGACGAAAATTTGGCGGATACAAACAAAACGTCCGGGCTTAAATTTGAAGGCTTGAAAAACGGCGGGCATGCCGTTAGCGGCGCGAAATTTGACGATGAAAAAACAAGCTTTGGCGCGGTTAGGTTTTTAAATTTGACGGCGCAAACGAAAAGCGAGATAAATTTAAACTCAATTTCTGTGTGCGGCGTTAAATTTGAGTTCGCCGCGAAAAATGCAAATTTGATGAGCGTATCAAATTTATCTCATAAACAAGGCAGCATAAATTTAAACGCCGAATTTGGCTCTGTGCAAATTTTACTAGCCGCTAAGCGCCAAACGTTTTTTGCGGGGCAGGGCGGCCGGGCAAATTTGACGCAAAAGCCAGTTTTAGCGAAGGCGCGAAATGTATAAACTAGCCATAAATCGCCCGATTACGACGTTGATGTTTTTCGTAGCGCTCGTATTTTTCGGAGCGATGTCGCTTTTTAGGATGCCTGTAAATCTCTTCCCCGAGGTCGTCATCCCTCTGGTTAAGATCACGACCTACGCGCCGGGCGACATGAGCCTCATCGAGAGCAGGGTCACTAAAAAGATCGAGGACGAGGTCTCGACGATAGACGGTATCAAAAAGATTAGATCGTATACTTTTAATAACCTCAGCATCGTTTTGGTCGAGTTTAATCTCAAGAAAAACATCGACGTCGCCGCGAACGACGTGCGCGATAAGGTCGCAAAGGCAAAGCTGGACGCCCAGCCCGAGATAGAGAAAATCAACAGCGACAGCGGCAAGGTGGCGAGCTTTTTCGTTAGCCGCAAGGACGAAAATTTAACCGCGCTCATGCAAACGGTAAAGGACGAGGCAAAGCCGTTTTTGCAGCGCGTAAAAGGCGTGGGCAAGGTCGATGACAAGGGCTTTTTGGAGCCTGAGATTAAAATTTACCTAGATCCTTTTAAACTCGATAAGTACGCCCTAACCGCAGCCTCGGTCATAAATATAATCAAATCGCAAAATTTAAAAGCGCCGCTTGGTAAGCTAGAAAACAGCGAATTCGAGATATTTTTAAAGAGCAAATTCGACGCTAAAAGCGTGCGCGAGTTAGAGGAAATCCGCCTGCAAAAGGACGTGTTTTTAAAAGACGTCGCGCGCGTGGAGCTATCTCATCACGATACCGACGCCGTAGCGATGTATAACGGCAAGCGCGGAGTGTTGCTTGACGCTATAAAAGTAAGCGGTGCAAACACGATCGAGACGATAGATGCGCTCAAGGCCAAAACGGGCGAACTAGCTGCAAGGCTGGGCGAGAACTACGAAGTAGAGCGGGTTTATGAAAAGAGCGAAAGCATCCTAAAGCACATAAATCAGGTCAAATTTGACATGATGCTAGGCGTCGCGCTCACCGTCGTCATCGTCTTTTTCTTTTTGCGAAGCTTTAGCGCGACCATCATCGCCGCGCTTGCGATACCTGCTAGTATCGTGGGGACGTTTTTTATCATCGACGTTTTAGGCTTTGATCTAAACCGCCTCACGCTACTAGCTCTCACTCTTGGTATCGGTATATTTATCGACGATGCGATCGTGGTTGTCGAAAATATCTCCAAAAAGATGCAAGAGGGCGAGAGCAATCCGCTAAAAGCGAGCTTTGAGGGCGTGCGCGAGATCGCCTTTAGCGTGCTTAGCATTAGCGCGGTGCTGCTTTGCGTGTTTGTGCCGATTGCCTTTATGGAGGGCATCGTCGGGCAGTATTTTAACTCCTTTGGTATGAGCGTGAGCGGCGGTATCGTGGTGTCGTTTTTGGTTTGCATTATGCTGATACCTAGCCTGGCGGCGAGGTTTTTGAGCGAGGGCGAGAGTAAATTTTACCGCGTGACTGAGCCTATATTTGAGGCGCTTGAGAGCGGTTATGAGAGGCTTTTGAAGCTTATTTTGAGGTTTAAAACCGCGTTTGTTATCCTTACTTTTGGCGTGCTGGCTCTTTGTATGAGCCTAGCGGGCAAGGTCGGTATGGACTTTTTGCCCGTCGAGGACGAGGGGCAGTTTGAGATATTTTTAAAGGCAAACCCCGGCATCTCGGTTGAGGCTATGAGCGCTAGAGCCGGCGAGGTCGTGCGCGCCGTAGATAGCGATCCGCGCGTCGAGTACTCCTATATGATCGCGGGCTACACGGACTCAAAGGACGCGTACAAGGCTAAAATTTACGTCCGCTTAAAAGGCTTTGAGTCGCGAAAAGAGCGCCAAACGCAGATAATGGACGAGTATAGAAAGAAGCTTAAATTTGAAGGTCTCAGCGTCAAAGTCCTACAGATACCCTACGTCGATACGGGTAGCGACAGCGAACCGGTGCAGCTAACGATCACCGGCGATAGCCTAGAAAAGCTGGATGAAATCCTGCCAAAAGCCATCGCCATGGTGCGCGCGATAGAGGGCACGACGGATGTGGGCAGCGATAACGAGGATAAGATAAACGAGCTGCAAATCAGCGTAAATAAAGACAAAGCCAAACGGCTAAACGTCGATCCTAGCGCAGTGGCGCAGGTGATATACGCGTCGTTTGGGCAAAATAGGCTGGGTAGCTTTGATAACGGCGACGCGCAGTACGATATGATACTGAGGTTTGACGACGAGTACCGCAAGGACGCGCGGGCGCTGCAAAAGCTAAAGATCAAAAACGCGCACGGCGAGAGTATAAGTCTAAGCGCGGTGGCAGAGTTTAAGACGAGCAAGACCTTTTCCGTGATAAACCGCTTTAACAAACAGCGTCAGATCAGGATCGTGGCAAACGTGGATAACGTCCCGCTTGGCGCCGTGCAAAAGGGTATCGACGAAAATATCGGTAAAATTTTGCCCGCCGGCTTTGATTACGTTATGACGGGCTTTATCGAGATGATGAACGACACGAACGCGGCCTTCGTCTTTACGATCAGCCTTAGCGTTGTGCTCATCTATATGATACTGGCTGCGCTTTACGAGAGCTTCGTGCTGCCTATCATCATCATGATCTCGATGCCGCTGGCGTTTGGCGGCGTGGCGGTCGGGCTGTATCTTAGCGGCAACTCATTTAGCCTATTCGTTATGGTCGGCGCGATCTTGCTTTTTGGTATGGTGGGTAAAAATGCGATTTTGGTCGTAGATTTTGCCAACCGCTATGCAAACGAGGGCGTAGAGCTAAACGAAGCCATCGTACGCGCGGGAGTTAAAAGACTGCGAGCGATACTGATGACTACTTTTGCGATGATATTTGCTATGCTGCCGCTTGCGCTTAGCAGAGGCGCTGGATACGAGGGCAACTCTCCCATGGCGATCTCGGTAATCTCGGGGCTCATTAGCTCTACGCTGCTAACGCTGCTTGTCGTGCCCGCACTCTTTGGCGCGGTGTATAAGATAGATAAGCTCGTGAGTAAAATTTATAAAAGAGAGGAAATCTAGGGCTTAAATTTGAGTCTATTTCGGCTGAACCCGTATCAAATTTACTCTTAAATTTAACGCGCTAAATTTGCCTTAATATGCAAATTTGTTCTTTTATGGGCGATAAATTTGTTACAAACTCGGCTATGTTTGATTGTAATTGAGTTTTTAAAGTTTATTTTAAGCGTTATTTTGGCGAACGTAAGGTAAGATTAAGGCAAATTTTTCTTAAGGCTAAATTTTGAAACGCGCTCTTGTTCAAGCTATCTCGCACGTTATCATTTTTACGCTGGTTGCAGCGTTTGCTAGCGGTTGTGCTACACAAAAAAAGGCAAATCCTGGCACCCCAATGCCTATCACAAATGCTGAAATAAAGCACATCTGCGACGATAAAACCCCAAAAGAATGCAATGATATGGGCGTGAAATTTGAAAATGACAAAGACTACGAGCGCGCAAAGCTCTGCTATCAAAAGGCCTGCGAGGATAACGAGGGTATCGCCTGTTCAAATCTTGGATCACTGCATCAAAAGCTAAAAAGCAAGGAAGAGAGCGAGATCTTGACGATATTTGCAAAGTCCTGCACGCTCGGTAACAAGTATGGTTGCTATAATGCGGCTAACTTTTACCGCCTCGGACGCGGCACGGAGCACGATTTTGCTGCGGCGCGCAGGCTCTATGAGAAGTCGTGCCTGCAGCTAGAACATGCGCAAAGCTGCTCAAATCTAGGCGGCATGCATCAGTTTTCGCTAGGCGTCAAAACCGCGGACTTGGAAGCGGCAAAGAAATTTTATAAAATGGGCTGTGAGATGGGCGATGAGATCGGTTGTAGAAACCTCTCGCTAATAAGTAACGAGTAAAATTTACTTTTATTTTGCCTTACACCGCTAGCTCTGGCTTCTATAATCTACTTAAGTTACCGCTAAATTTTGCCTAGTTTACAACTCTTACGGGCTATTTTCTACATATAGATTTTGAGCGTTAAATTTGACGAAACGGCAAAGTCGTATCTAAATTTACCTCAAATTTGTCAGATACTGACGTAAAATCAAATCAGACGAGCCCGCAGCTCGCAAGAGTCAAATTTAAAGACCTAACACAGTCTTAAGAAACATATAGATTAGCGCTGCCGAGCCGCCTGCGATCGGTAGAGTGATGACCCACGCAAGCACGATAGGTTTGACCATTTTCCAGTTGGCGTCGCGGTTTAGGATGCCGATACCGAGCACCGCGCCGATGAGGATGTGCGTCGAGGAGACAGGGATACCGAGCTTTGTAGCTAGCAGGATAACGGTACTAGCGGCTAGCTCGGCGCTAAAGCCCGTCGTAGGTAGGATCTCGGCTAGCTTGCTACCGATCGTGGTGATGACTTCTTTACCCAGAAACCAAAGCCCGACTACTAGCGAGATGCCAAAAGTTACCATCGCGATGCCCGGCACCGGAGCGGTGGCGTTTATGGAGCCTGTTTTTAGCACGTCTAGGATCGCGGCAAACGGACCCACGGCGTTTGCGATGTCGTTGGCGCCGTGAGAAAATGCAAACGAGGAGGCCGTAAATATCTGAAACCATGAGAAAATGCGGTTCGTGCTCTTTTCGGCGTTGTCTTTTTTCATCACGTTTATCATCGCAAGCGTGGCGAGATAGGTGACTATGCCGATGACGCAGATGATCCAGATCGTGCCAATAAAACCTAGGTCTAAATTTAGATGCTCAAGCCCTTTAAAAAGCATCATCGATGAGATGATGATCGCGCCGATGCCCGCTACAGTCGGGATATGCTTACGCATGGCTTTTGACGTATCGATCTCTTTTTCGCGCTCTTTCATGGCTTTTATGGCGAGCTTGTATTCGCTGCGTTCGCCGCTTTCGACGTCGTCGTCGTCAAGGACCGCGATCTTGCTTAGTATCCTTATCTGCTCGCTTTCCGGTTTTGTTTTTAGCTCTTGTAGATAGCGCTCTTTGTAGGCTTTACGCTCGCGTTTTAGTACCTTTAGCTCTAGGGTAAATTTACGAGTCGGGATCAAAATTTTAGATTTTATGTAGCCGTAAATGAAGTAAGAAAGGATGCCTCCTAATAGCGGCGAGATGACCCAGCTCACGGCGATCCTGCCTATCTCGCCCCAGGAAACCATAGCTAGAGCCTTATCCCCGCCCATAGTCGTAAAGCCCATCGTAAGCCCGGCGCCAACGATGCCGCCTACGATCGAGTGCGTCGTGGAGATGGGTAGACCCTTTTTAGACGCGATAAATAGCCAAATACCCGAGCTTAAAAGCGCCGACATCATAATCAGCACGAAAAGCATCGGCTCCGTGCCCTCCTGCGGGAAGCTTACTATGCCTTCGCGGATGGTTTTGGTCACCTCGCCGCCGGCGAATATCGCGCCGCTTAGCTCGAAAATAGCGGCTATAACTAGGGCTTGCTTTATCGTGACGGTCTTGGCGCCTACGCTCGTGCCAAAGGAGTTTGCAACATCGTTGCCGCCGATGTTAAACGCCATAAAGATACCGAAAATACTAGCGATACTGAAAAGCAAAAAGTGATGAGTCGGGATGTACTGATAGCCCCAAACGAAAAATCCAAACGCGGTAATAGCGAAGATCGCAAAGGCAAAAAGATTGTCGCTTCTCAAGCAAGTCCTTTTAAAAATGAATGGTTAATTATAGCTATATTTTTCTTAAGCAAGCCAAATTTAGGCGGTTTTATTAGCTTTAAATTTTAGCTTCGTTATAATTTGCCCACTTAAATTTAAAGGAGAAAAAGTGACTATCAGGGAGAAAATTTTAGACGATATCAAGACTGCGATGAAAGAAAAAGATAACTTTCGCCGCGACACGCTAAGGCTCATAAACTCGGTCATCAAACAAGTCGAAGTCGATGAGCGCGCCGAAATGACTGACGAAAAGGTGCTACCGATCCTACAAACCCAGATCAAACGCCGCATGGACTCTATCGAGCAGTATAAAAACGGCGGCAGGGATGATCTGGCGCAAAACGAGCAAAAAGAGATCGACATCATAAACGGCTATCTGCCAAAGCAACTAAGCGCGGACGAGCTAGAAGCCCAGATTAAAGAGATCATCGTGGGACTAGGCGAAGGCGCAAATATCGGCGCGGTGATGAAAGCAGCCAAAGAAAAAATCGGCGCTAGAAGCGATGGCAAGAGCATAAGCGAGTGTGCAAAGAGGTTACTGGGCTAAATTTGCGTTTAAATTTGACCGAATTTGTTTTGGGATTTGGTCAAATTTGAGAGGAGGCAAGCTTGCTTTTTGCAAAAATTAAAGCCACACGGAGAATGACTGACCCGCTTTTGTTGAATTTGCGATATATGGTTTTTTTGATTGGTGTGGGGCAAATTTGCTAACTTTGATTTCATGGGTATAAATTTGCAAGGATGTTTGCGCCTTTTGCAAAAGAGTGTAAATTTATGCCTACAAGTTTAAAACAAATCCAAGATATTTTTGATTGCTCTCAGGCATGGTTTGTATTATTTTGATGTAGCTATGCATTGTAAGGTTTTTGCTTTTGTCGACATCCTTTAGATTGATTTTTTGAGGTAGCGCGAGGGGGGGGTTGAGCCAAACGTTTTAAATTCGGCTCAAATTTTCATAATATTACTTTACGCTTTCTTCGATCGTTGCGTCTACTATCTTAAATATCTCGCCGCTTGCTTGTTTGACTTTGGCGAATCTATCGACGAATTTTTGGATATCGTTCATGTTGTAGCCGTTTTTAGAGTCGTCTAGATTGGCTTTTACTAGATCGCTTATTTGTTTTGCCGGGACGCTTGCCTTCTCAAAGCTTTTTGAATTTGCAAAATATGCCGCCGCGCTCTCATACCATGCATTTAAATTTTGCGTCTGTTTTTGCATGTTTTCGTCATCGCCTCTTTCGTTGATAACGTTTCCGTATGCGGTCTGTAGATATGTCACTCGGTTGATCTTGCCGATGATGCCGATGGTTTTGTTTTCGACGTATTTTGAGATTTTTGCGCTCTGCGTCGCGCCTTGGCTAAATACGTTCACGGCATCCCTAAATTTAGACACGCTTACGTTTGCGACTTGCGCTATTTGCGTTATTTTATTGGAGTTGTCGTTTAGATCATTTGTTTGTTGTTGCAGGGTTTGGATGTTCATGCCGATTTCGCTTGTAGCCTTTTGCGTATTTTCGGCTAGCTTTCGCACTTCGTCTGCGACCACGGCAAAGCCTCGTCCATGTTCGCCGGCGCGCGCCGCTTCTATGGCTGCGTTAAGAG
>CAUQOI010000081.1:0-9041 GCA_963519525.1 uncultured Campylobacter sp. | reverse complement strand
TTATCGTCAAAAAAGCAGGTATCTACGAGATAAGTTTCATCTACGCGCAAGATCCGCAAAAGCAAAAAGAGGAAGAAAAGCTCAGCGAGGAGGTCTTCCCGGGATACGGCAGCTACGAGTTTACGAAGTGGTTTTGCGAGAAGTTTACAGCCGCTAAGCTAGCCGGCTACTACGGTTATACGACGCAAGGCGTCCCTGATCCAATTGGCACGAGCGAAGAGGAAAAAGTGGCTTGTACGGGCGAAAAAATATTGCTAAAGGTTACGCTCAAATCTCTACAAAACCGCAAAATAAACTACATAAAAGGCGGCGAGGTGAACGATCTAAAACAAAATTTAAGCGCCCTAACCGAAAGCTTTGATCTGTCAAAATACGGCGCGACTTCATGGTACAGCGCGCCAAACGGAGGCTTTGCTCACGATAAAGTTTTGCTCCGAGCAGAGCTTGAAAAAGGCGAATATAGCGTAAAAGTGCAGGCTCTAAGCGACGTGCCCGAGCTAAAGAAGATCGTGACTTTTATTAAAATTAGCAGATATCACAACTGGAAGTAATGATTTGCGAGATTTTGCGCGTCAAATTTGCCTAAATTTACTAAAAATTCCTAAGCCCTATTTCTAAATTTGAACGTATCAAATTTGGATCAAATTTAGCCTTCGCATGCGTCAAATTTCCAAAATTTTCACCCGTGTCTAGGAAATTTTGCAAGTAATAAACGCCTCTGTATCCGTGATCGTACAATATCTCGCTCATCGCCGAGATATCGCCCTCATCCAGCAAGTCCTCGTGTACCGTCGTTCTAACCTCAAATTTAAAGCCGATTTGCAACAAAAACTCAAGCGTCTGCAAGAAGTTTTTATATAAATTTGAGCCGGTAACCTTTAGAAATTTCTTTTTCGGTGCTTTAAAATCAAGCGCGATGTAGTCGATCAAATTTAGCGAGATAGCCTGCCCAAGCGCGGTCAAATTTGAGCCGTTAGTATCGACTTTGAGCGAAAATCCGCGCAACTTTACTTCGCGAGCTAGCGGCAAAAACGCTGGGCTAAGCGTGCATTCGCCGCCGCTAAAAACCACGCCGCTAAGCTTGCCTTTGCGCTTGTCTAAAAATTTGATAAACTCGGCGCAGCTTATCTGTCCGGCGCCCGTGACGATAGGGACGTTGTAACAGTAGACGCAGCGCATGTTGCAGCCCGCAAACCACGCTATACAGGCTGTTTTATCTGGGTAGTCTAGGGTCGTAAAGGGGGTGAGCGAGTAAAGCGGAAAATCAGCGTTTTTCACGTCTTACTCGCAGGAGTTTAGCGGGATTTTGGCTCGCAAAATTTTACGCGCTCTTTATGCTCGCCTTTTTTGCCGAGGTTAAAGCTCTCTACAGGGCGGTGGTAGCCCATCACGCGGGTGTAAACGACGCATTTCGTGCGCTTTGCCTCAAGCGAAGCTAGGATTTCTTTGTCGCTCATTTGTCACTCCTTGATAATTGATGTCAAATAGTATAGCACTTTGTAGATAACTACCGTCTTAAATTCCGCGACCTGCTTTTGTTTTTCAGCCGTTGTTAAAAGTATGGTAATATCCGCGTTACGATTAAATTTAAAACAAAGGAAAAACATGGCGAAAGTCAAATTTCACGGCGCGGACATTGCGCTAAAAGGCGAAGAGGTATTCGTGGGCTCGTATGCGCCAGAGGTCACTCTAGTCGGGCAGGATCTAGGCGAGTTTAAGGTCGGCGGTAACAACGGCATCGAGATACTAGTGGCCGTCCCGTCGCTAGATACGGGCGTTTGCGCGACTGAAACGCGTAAATTTAACGAAAAAATGGCAGCTAAAGCAGCGATCAAGCTAAGCGTGATCTCGATGGACCTGCCGTTTGCGATGGGTAGATTTTGCTCTACGGAGGGCATCAAAAATTTAAAAGTCGGCAGCGATTTTAGAGCTAAAGAGTTCGGCGAAAAATACGGCGTAATCATCGGCGAAGGGCCGCTTGCAGGGCTTTTAGCCAGAGCTGTTTTCGTCATCAAAGACGGCGTCGTCATCCACAAACAAATCGTCTCCGAGATCGCAGACGAGCCGAACTACGATGCGGTATTTGACGCGATAAAATCAAGCGGAGGCTGCGGCTGCGGGTGCATGTAAGCCGCTAAATTTAAAGGCCGCGAGAGCGGTCTTTTCTGCATAAATTATCAAATCTTTACACTTAAATTTGCTTCTCATCTTTTAATATAACGATATGTTTTGTCTAAAATTTCAAATTTACATACTAAAATTATTTTTTTACTAGCGCCTATAATTTAGCGGCGCAAAAGATAGATAAATTTAAATGTAGTAAAAGAGAGCCTTGCTTAAATTTGCCAGAAATCCAAGCAAATTTAAGCACTCGCCAGTAAAATTTAGATCAAATTTTACTGACACCCCTCGCACTCGATCGAGCGATCGGCTACGTTGTTTAGCTTCTCGCTATCAGGGCTTTCGGAGCGTAGATAGTAGGTCGATTTTAGTCCCAGCTCCCACGCGAGCGTGTAAATTTCGCTCAGATATCCGCCGCTAGCTTTGTCTAGGCTCATAAAAATATTTAGGCTCTGTCCCTGGTCGATCCACTTTTGGCGGATGGCGCCGGCACGCACGAGTACGCGCTGATCTAGCTCATAGGCAGGCGTGTAGAACTGCCACGTCTCAGGGCTGAGATTTGGCACGACGTTTGGTATCATACCGCTTAGGTTGTGCTCGAACCATTTGCGCTTATACACGGGCTCGATCGTCTGCGTGGTGCCCACGAGTATGCTGATGCTCGACGTCGGCGCGATCGCCATCAGATAGCCGTTTCGCATACCGTCTTTTTTGACCTTTTCGCGCAGTTTGCTCCAGTCGCAGGCGTTTTTGTCAAAGAGCCCGCCTCTATCGTTTAGAAGCGCTTTGGCGTTTGCGTTTGCCGTGTCGATAGGCATCACTCCCCTGCTCCACTTTGAGCCTTCAAAGAGCGGATACACGCCCTTTTCTACCGCCAAATTTGAGCTGGCGTAGATAGCGTTATAGCTAATATTTTCCATCACGCTATCGATCAGCGCTAGGTGCTCGTAGCTGCCCCATTTCACGCCGCGTTCGGCTAGCATCTGCGCCTCTCCCATGACGCCAAGGCCGATCGAGCGGGAGGCTAGGTTGGTGTGTTTGACCTTTTTGTGCGGGTAGAAATTTAGATCGATGACGTTATCTAGCATGCGTACGGCGATCGGCACGACGCGCTCGATGTCCTCTTTTTTGTTGATTTTGCTTAAATTTATACTCGCGAGGTTGCACACGGCGGTTTTGCCCTCGACGCTTTCTTTTTCGACGATGAAAATTTGCTCGCCGCCGATACTATCTAGAGCGCTTAGTTTTTTGGCTTTTTTGGTTATGCCGCTATCAACGGTGACGTCTTCTTCTTCGTCAAAAAGCCGCTCGGAGCCGTTATCAAACGTGATCTTGATCTTGTAGTAGTTTGGTTGCGTATTTTGGAAAATTTCGGTACATAAATTTGAGCTTCTGATGATACCGTCGTGGTCGTTTGGATTGGCTTTGTTTGCGTTATCTTTAAAGCACAAAAAGGGCATTCCCGATTCAAAATAGCTAGTTAAAATTTTCTTCCACAGTTCCTTTGCCATGACGACGTTTTTTTGGATCTTTTCGTCGTTTTCGTACGCTATGTAGCGAGCCTCGAACTCATCGCCGTATAGATCGCACAGATCGGCGACCTCTGCCGGGTCAAATAGGCTCCAGCGCGCGTTTTCTTTTACGCGTTTCATGAAAAGGTCGTTTATCCAAAGCGCAGGGAACAGCTCGTGCGCTCTGCGGCGCTCTTCGCCCGAGTTTTTGCGTAGATCCAGGAAGTCACTCACGTCCATATGCCACGGCTCGACGTAGACGGCTATTGCGCCCTTTCTCGTGCCTAGCTGATCGACGGCGACGGCGATGTCGTTCGTGACTTTTAGGAACGGAATTATACCGCCGGCCGCGTTTTTATGTCCGTCGATGCTGCCGCCCATAGCGCGCACCTTGCACCAGTCCCAGCCGATACCGCCGCCAAATTTGCTAAGAAGCGCCATCTCTTTGTAGCTATCGAAAATTCCCTCGATATTATCAGGCGTACTTCCCACGTAGCAGCTGCTTAGCTGATGGCGCGTCGTGCGGGCGTTTGAGAGCGTCGGAGTGGCGAGCATGACTTCAAATTTAGATATGAGGTCGTAAAATTTCTTCGCCCAGCCTTGGCAGTCTAGTTCGTTTTGCGCGAGGAACATCGCTATGGCCATAAACATCTGCTGCGGTAACTCTATCGGCGCGCCGCTGCGGTCTTTGATCAGGTAGCGGTCGTATAGCGTCTTGATGCCTAGATATGCAAACTGCAAGTCACGCTCGGGCCTGATGTAGTCGTTTAGATCGTCTAGGTCGTATTTTTCTTTTAGTCCAGGGATGACGCGGCCCGCTTTTTCGCCTTTTTGCAGATAGTCGCGTAGGTGGTTGTAGCCGCTAAAGCCCGTGACCTTGTGATAAAGGTCGTATAAAAACAGCCTCGCCGCGACGAAGGTCCAGTTCGGTCGGTCGATGTCGATCTTTTCGACGGCCGTTTTGATGAGGGTTTGCTGTATCTCCTCGGTCGTTATCATATCGCGAAATTGAATTTTCGCATCCACCTCAAGCTCGCTTAGGCTCACGTTTGCTAGCCCAGCGACCGCCTCGCTCGTGTATTTTTTGATCTTGCTTACGTCAAGCTCCTCGGTGCGTCCGTTTCGTTTTAGTACTTTCAAATTTTTTCCTTCTTAATTTAATTATAGTTTTTTAAAAGAATTTGCAATACGTTTTTCGCCGGCTATATCTGATTGATAAAATTTTTCAAATATGAGATTATGCAGATTTTCAATATCTTCTTTTGTTGAAATTTCAATTTTACTTTTTTTAAAATTTTTAACATATTTTGAAGCATATCGCTTATAGTTGTCAAAATTATCCTGTAATTGCTTTAAATTATCTACTATTTGAGCAATTTTTTGAAGTATCGTTTTTGGTAATTTGTCTAGCTCTAGACTTTCTTTTATACTTAACCTTTCATAGTTTTTAAATTTTTCTAAATCATCTTTTGTCGTTTCTCTATAATAATATGATAAAAAGCTAAATACGGCCGTTAAATCACTAAATTTAAAAAAGTATACCTTATTATCAGCAAATGCAACCTCGGTACGATTTTGTAAAACTAATATTTTTTCTTTTGTATGAAGTGTCGCAGTATCTTTAAAATAAATAAACGGCTTATCAATTAAATTTGTCTTATAAACTCTCTGGAAATAGATATTTTTTTTGTTAATCACAAACATATATTTTAAGTCAATCAGGGTTTTCCTACTTATATTTTCAGCATTTGTCGTATTTAATAAATCGCTGATTTTTAATTTTTCCTCATTGTTTAAATCTATAAAAAAAACTTCATTTTCTTGCAGTATATAGTTTCCTGCATCTTGCATAAAGTTTATACTGGTTAAATTAGTAATTTCATCATAATTCCAAATATCGTTTAAACTGCTTTCTAAAATTTTATAAATTTTACTTTTGCCTTTACCAAATACAGAAATTTTACTCATCTCTCCCCTTTTCTAAAAATGTAAAATCATTTAGTCTGATTAAATTTGATAACTCGTTAATATTTTTAATATTTTGCCTTGAAATCAGAAATATTTTATAATTTGTTCCTGTATTGTTTTTTATACTGACCTCATAAAAGCTAAATCCGAATAGTACAAATGGATTAAATAAACTAAATTTACACCTTTGGACTAATATAAAAATTCCGGAAAAAATTATCAAAAATAGACATAAATTTCCATCATCAATACTTAAAGCAATCACAAAATAGGCGATATACATAGGTACAAATTTTGGCTCGGCAATCTCCACTAAATCACACTCCGCTCTTTCATCACCAAAATTTTTTGAGCAAAATTTTAAAAATATATTAGAATAAATTAGCGCAAATAAAAATATACTAATAGCCCAGACATAGTGCTGTAATCTTAATAAAAATATAATAGCAATTGGTGAAATGGCAGAAATAACATAAAGCCAAGAGAATATTTTTATCAAAAAATAATGCATAAATTTATATTACCCAAAAACTCTTTTGAATATCCCGTCCACGTGCCTGGCGTAATACGCATAATCAAAGCACTCTTTTATCTCGGCCTCGCCTAGGCTTGCGCGTAGCTCCTTGTCGGCGAGCAAATTTTGTAAAAATAGGCTCTCGCCGTTTTCGTTTATCGCTTTTTTGCCCTCCTGTAGATCCGCCCAAACTTTCATCGCGTTGCGCTGTACGATCTTGTATGCGTCCTCGCGCGAAATCCCGCGTTGCGGAAGCTGCAGAAGCACGCGCTGAGAAAAGACGAGCCCGCCCGTTAAATTTAGATTTTTCATCATATTTTCCGGATAAACTACCAAATTTGTGATCAAATTCGTAATGCGCGCAAGCATGAAATCGGCTGTGATAAAGGCATCGGGTAGGATAAATCTCTCGACCGAGCTGTGGCTGATGTCGCGTTCGTGCCAGAGCGCGACGTTTTCGAGCGCGGGCGTCACATATGAGCGCAGCATCCTACAAAGGCCGGTGATATTTTCGCTAAGTATGGGATTGCGCTTGTGCGGCATCGCGCTAGAGCCCTTTTGACCGGGGCTAAAGTACTCCTCGGCCTCGTAAACTTCCGTCCTTTGGAAGTGGCGCACGGCGACGGCGATCTTTTCGCAAGTAGCGGCCAGGACGGCGATCGCGCTGATGACGTGGGCGTAGCGATCGCGCTGGATGACTTGGTTTGACGCTGGAGCAGGTTTTAGACCGAGCTGCTCGCAGGTTAGCTCTTCAAACTCGAGCGGTGCATGAGCGAAATTTCCCATCGCGCCGCTTAGTTTGCCGTAGGCGGCGACCTCTTTGGCGTCCTGCAGCAGCTTTAGCGCGCGCGCGACCTCGTCGTACCAGACCGCAAGCACGAGTCCGAAGGTGATCGGCTCGCCGTGGATACCGTGGCTGCGGCCGACCATCATCGTGTTTTTGTGCTCCTGCGCTCTGGTTTTGATCGCGCTCATTAGGCCTTTTACGTCCTCGATAATGAGCTCCATGCTGCTTTTGATCTGAAGCGCGACGGCGGTGTCGATGCAGTCGCTACTAGTCATGCCGTAGTGCACGAAGCGGCTCTCATCCCCCAGGCTTTCGCTCACGCTCGTTAGAAACGCGATCACATCGTGCTTGGTCGTCTTTTCGATCTCGTCGATGCGCGCTACGTCAAATTTAGCATTTTTGCAAATTTTCTCGCAGTCCGTATCGCTGATGAAGCCCAGCTTATTCCATGCTTTGACCGCAGCCTTTTCGACTTCTAGCCATGCTGTGTATTTTGCCTGCATATCCCACTTCTGCGCCATTTGCTCGCGCGAATATCTCTCTACCATCTCTTTAGCCTTTTTTATGCGAATTTTTGTATAATTTTTTAGGGAAAGATTATATAAAAACTGGGCTGAAAAGGCGGTTAGTATCCGCTAAATTTGTCCTTAAATTTTAGATTTAAAGAGTGAAAATTGCCTTATATTCATAAATTTATCGCGCATGCCCAAGGGCAAAAAGCGTATGAAATTTTACTGCGAAACGGCTATAAAATGCGTGAAGCCCAGCGCCTCATCGACAAAGGTCGGCTTACCTGCGACGGTGAGGTCGTCAGCGAGAAAAACGCATTGCTAAGCGGCGAAATTTGTCTGATAGAGTACGAGACAAATCCACGCGGGCTAAAGCCGATTTTTGAGTGCGATAAATTTGCGGTTTTTGATAAACCTAGCGGCGTGCTCAGTCATCCAAACGGCAGGCACTGCGAGTACTCGCTAAATGACGAAATTTGGTCGCTCTACGGCCGCGAGGCGTCGGTTGCGCATCGTCTGGACTGTGAAACTAGTGGGCTCATCGTCGTGGGTAAAGATAAAAACGCGGTCGTAAATTTGAAAAAGCTTTTTGAAAATCGGCAGGTTTATAAAAGCTATGTCGCACTGGCGCACGGCAAGATAAGCGAAAATTTGCGTATCGAAGCGAGTATGGATCTAGCAAACGACTATGACGACGTGAAAATGCGAATGCGAGTTTGCGAGGATGGCAAAAGCGCAGTTACGGAGATTTTGCCGTTAGAGTATTTTGCCGATATCGATGCGACGCTGGTTCGAGCTGTACCGCTCACTGGCAGACAGCATCAAATTCGCTTGCATTTGTTCCACGTGGAACATAAGATTTTAGGTGAACCGCTTTACGGTCTATCTCGACCGCAAATCGAGAAAATTTTAGATAAAGAGATGAGTGAAATCAAGCGAATTTTAACGACCGGCGCTCCGAGGTTACTGTTGCATTCAGATGAAATCAGTTTTAAATTTGACGGCGTAGAATACGAAATAAAATCAGAATTTGATGCTAGAAACGAGTTTTGCAAGCTCGTAAAATCAAAATAAAAGATAAGCAATAAAGTTAGATATCAAGCAATTAAAATCAGAATTTGAACGCGAGCTAAATACGCAAAATTGGTTTAAAAATATCGGCAAACGCTCGCTAGATGCCGATAAAATTTTCGCTCCGTTTCGCGTTAAATTTGCAAAATTTAAGCAGCTATCAAAGCTACTAAAATCAAATGAATGGAGTGATATCGATCTTGATATTTCTGCCGAAATTTGCCGTTTTAGCGATCAAATTTTACGGCAATACTCGCTTACGGATGATCTCGCAGCTACTGCGCGAGAGATTTTGTCAACTAAAAAAGAGCGATTGATTCAAGATATTCAGACATGCGGCTTGCCGGCTGAAACTTATTATTATTCGGTGTTTCCGATTGTTCTGCGTGCATTTCAAGAGTACGGCATACGTAAAGTTCGTCTGAATTTTCGCATTGATTTCAATACAAATTTGCTAAAAATATTAAATTTAGGCTACCTTCCTTGCGGTTGGAAGCATAATGCGCCAAAGCCCTGGCAGGCTTATGATCCGATTACATTTATGGGCGATAGCGTAAGGC
>CAUQOI010000080.1:0-9679 GCA_963519525.1 uncultured Campylobacter sp. | reverse complement strand
CTAACTCTACGCGATAAATCGCTCTTTGCATTTAGTATGCTTACCGCTGATGAGCCTGTAAAAATTACATTTAAAGGACTCATGTCGTATATAGTTTTTAGGTGCGCGGCAAAATCTTCATACTTGTGCACTTCGTCCAGTAGCAGATATTCGCCGCCGCTATCTAGAAACTCGAAAGCAAGTTCGCTAAGACTAGCAGAACCTAAAAACGGATAATCAAGACTTATGTAAAGAGCCTTTTTGTTTTGAGCTTTTAATTCAATTAGTTTTTGAAATAGCATTGTGGTCTTACCGGTACCACGGGCCCCTACTATACCGATAAGCTTTTCGTTAAAATTGATTTCATTATATAGATAACGCTTGTATGTCGTATTAAAATTTTTAAGAAATCTTTCTTGATACTGTTCTATTAAATTTAACATTTTTATCCCTTTATGTAATTGTCTATAAACGTAGACAATATTGAGACATGTTAGCATGAAATTTTTAAATTGTCAACGTCTATAAACGATTATGGTATTTTATTAAATTTTTACTCACGGAATTTATTGCGAATAGATTTTATTGTAAATGGCCATATACATTTACATCCAGTATCATATATCCGACAACAATCCTTTTTTGACTCATACTATCTTTTTGATTATTGCCGTATCAGCACTAACTTCATTGCGCTATTTTTTTTATTATCCAGCTGGCCTTGTTTTGCCATATGATAACGATTAATACCAAATGTTGCAAGTCAAATGTCAGTGCCATAAAGTTTAAGCCGTTACCGCGCCCATTGGATACAACCTTTATTTTAATTATCATAAATTTATAAAAACAAACAATATATAACTTAAAATATATTAATCCAAAAAGATAAACATACAGATTTAAAATCTGCATGTCGAAATAAAACACGCAGATCTTTAATTTTTAAATGGGTACCATATTGGGTGCCATCTATTTTATCATTTTTGTAAATTATCATAAATTAATATAAACTTATAATATCGTATTTTAGGGCTTTATAAATCAAAATAAATCTTAAGGAATGCTTAGTAGTTCGATTCTGCCTCTAACCACCATCTTCATTTTACATTACAAAATAAAATACATAATTACATTTATTTTTAAATTCTGCGATAAATTTGGCATAATAGAATTTAAAATATAATTTTTCCAACATAACGCCTAAATCTCTGTCCTAGAATAGGTCAACCATATTATTCCGGACGTCACGTGGTTTTGCCTAGCTTGCTACTTTTAAACCGCCGTTTGCTAAAGCGTTAAATTTATTCGACGCAAATTTTCACCCAAACCGAGCTCAAAATTTAAGCTTATTTTTTATACAATCACCCCTAAATCCAAAAAGCAGAAATTTAAGATGAAATTTATCCCCAAAACCTTGCCTTTCGTAGAATTTATCGCACTTATGGCGCTTCTAACCTCGCTTGGAGCTATGAGCACCGACGCGATGCTGCCTGCACTCATGCAGATCGGCCTAGATCTTGGCGTGACTCAGATAAACCAAACCCAGCTCGTCATCTCCTCGATGTTTGCGGGCTTTGCCGTCGGTCAGATATTTTACGGGCCGCTTAGCGACTTTATCGGGCGACGAAACGCCGTGCTGCTAGCGCTTGCGATATTTACGGCAAGCTCCTTTATTTCGGTCGTCACGAGCGATTTTACCGCGCTTTTAGCGAGCAGATTTTTCCAGGGACTAGGCGCTGCGGGTCCTAGGATCATCGCGATGGCGCTTATCCGCGATCTTTACGAGGGGCGCGCGATGGCTCGCGTGATGAGCTTTATCGCGGCCGTCTTCATCATCGTGCCCGCACTAGCTCCGATCATCGGCGGCTTTATTTTTAAAATTTATAATTGGCGCAGCATATTTTTGATGCTTACTTTTATGGGGCTTGCGTGCCTAGCGTGGTTTGGACTGCGTCAGAGCGAGACTCTGCCAGCGCAAAATCGCAATAAATTTAGCCTAAATTTGATAAAAACCGAAGCCGCGCAGGTCGTGAAAAACAGGCGCACCGCAGGCTATACGATCGTTTTGGGGCTGATTTTCGGGATGTTTTTGAGCTATATCAGCACCGCTCAACAGATTTTCGAGGTGAGTTACAAGCTGGGCGAGGAGTTTCCTATCTACTTTGCGATAAATGCCCTAGCTCTGGGCGCCGCGTCGATGATAAACGCAAAGCTCGTGATGATCTACGGCATGCGCTACCTCAGCATGCGCGCTATGGGGACGTTTTGCGTTATCGCGGTCGCGTTTTTGCCGGTCGTCGTCGCGTATGACGGAGTGCCGCCGCTGTGGGCTTTTATGGCGTTTTGCATGAGTAGCTTTTTTTGCGTGAGCATACTTTTTGGCAACCTAAACGCGATGGCGATGGAGCCAATGGGCAAAATAGCGGGCATGGCGGCCGCGCTTATCGGCTCGGCTTCGACCTTTATCTCGCTTCCTATCGGCGTCGCGACCGGGCAGCTGTTTGATGGCACGCTACTGCCGATGGTTGCGAGCTTTGCGGTTATCGGAGCGGCGGCGTTTGCGTTGCTTTATAAGACTTCAAAGATTTCCGAGGAGTAAATTTATGCAGGCCGGATTTGATCAAATTTGAACGGTAAATTCGGCCGCCTTTTAGTTTATTTTAGATAACTTCGTCGTCCGCAAAAGCGCCTTATAAAGCAAATTTACGCTATCATTGCGCAAATTTAAAGGCAAAATATGAAACCAAAATACGACTTTTTTAAAAACTCCAAATTTGCATTCGAGGGGCTTGCCGCGATGCTAAAAAACGAGGCGGCGTTTCGCTTTGAGCTTTGCATAATCGTTCCGCTCGCGCTAGTTTCGCTATTTTTACCAGTTTCCGCCGCACAGCACGCCCTGCTGATCGCCATTTTCGGCCTTGTTTTGATCTGCGAGTGCCTAAATACCGCGATCGAAGCGGTAGTGGACCTTGTTTCGCCTGGCTTTCATCCGCTGGCTAAAATCGCCAAAGACTGCGCCTCAGCCGCCGTTTGCCTCTCTATCGGCACAGCTGCTATAACTTGGGCATGGACGCTATTTGCGCTTACCTTTGGCGAGTAAATTTAAGGGCCGAACGGCTACCAAATTTGCGCTCAAAATCTAAATCTAGAAGCTCGAATTTTATTTAGCGTCAAAATTTAACTCAAATTTTACGCTGAACGACTAAAACTTTAAGCTTTTTTTGGATAAAGTTTCACTCTTATTATCAATATTAGGAAAGCTATGAAGCTACGTATTTCTTGGTTTAAATTTACGCTTTTAAACGCCGTTTTTATCGCCGCGCTAAATTTCGCATTATTTAAATTCGCCTACTCAAAGCTTAGTTTTGACGCGGACGCGCCTATGGCCGCGAGTCTGCCGATCATCTATTTTTCTCTGCTTTGCGCGCTATTTTCGCTCGTTTTTTTGCCCTATCTAGCTAAGCCCGTTAGCATCGCGGCGATTGCTATTACGTGCGCTAGTAGCTACTTCATGCAAAGCTACGGTATCATAATCGATAGCGAAATGATAAGAAACGTCGCGCAAACGGACGCGGGCGAGGCGTTAAGCTTTTTAAATCCAAAACTCGTTTGCTACATGCTATTTTTTGGCGTTTTGCCCTGCCTTTTGGTCGCTTTTACCAGGATCGAGTACGGCGGCGTAAAGCGGCATCTAAAGGTCAAATTTGCGGCATTTGCAGGCTTTTTAGCGCTCGCAGCGGCTCTATTTTTGCCTCAGACTAAGTCCATAATCCCGTTTTTTCGAGAAAACAGCTTCATCAGAGCCTATAACCTGCCGTTTTATCCGATCTACGCGGCGCAAAAATACGTAAAACTCGAGTTTTTTAAGCCCGAATTTAAACAAATCGGCACGGACGCTACGATAAGGCCGAGCGACGAACGACGACTAATGGTGCTAATCGTCGGCGAAACGGCTCGCGCGAAAAACTACTCGCTCGGCGGATATGCCAAAAACGACACGAATTTTTACACGAAAAATGAGCCAAATTTAGTCTATTTCAGCGACGCTCGCTCGTGCGGAACGGCTACGGCCATCTCGCTGCCGTGCTTGTTTTCAAAATCGACAAGGAGCGAATACAGCAGCAAAGAATTTAGCCAAAACGCGCTTGATATCTTAAAACGCGTCGGCGTCAAGGTCGTGTGGCTGGGCAACAACTCGGGCAAGTGCAAGGGCGTTTGCGACCGCTTGGACGCCGGCGACATCGAGTATTTTGACGCCGGATACGATACGAATATGCTGCCCTCCTTCAAAAAACGCCTCGAAAATCTCGCGCAAAACGAAATCATCGTCCTGCACCTGCAAGGCTCGCACGGCCCGGCATATCACGCCCGCTATCCGAGCGAATTTCGCAAATTTACCCCGACTTGTGACACGAGCGAGCTTAGCTCCTGCGAGAGCGAGAGCATCGTAAATACCTACGACAATACGCTGCTTTTTACGGATTTTTTTATCGACGAGGTGATAAAAGCGGTCAAGGATGCGGGCGGCGATAAAAGCGCGGTTTGGTACTTCTCCGATCACGGCGAGAGCCTAGGCGAAAACGGCATCTATCTGCACGGTATGCCCTACGCCATCGCGCCCGAAACACAAAAGCACATCCCGATGATGGCGTATACGAACGATGAAGCGACGCTAGCTCGCCTGCGCGCGCAAAAAGACGACGCCGTCTCGCACGATAATGTTTTTAGTTCGTTGCTTGGGTTTTTTGGAGTAGAGACAAAGGAATACAATAAAAGCCTCGACATCTTTAAATAAACAACTTCGGCGGCTTGTCTTTTTCAGCCATACGTCGTTAGCGGCTCAGTCGGCTGCAGTCACGTATTATATATACGCTCCCTCGCCTCGTTCGCCACTGCCTCGTCTGACTAAAAAATACGGCGCCTTGACTTCTTAATATTCAAATTTGAAGCTGAAATTTACAAATTTAACTGTAAATTTGGAAGTAAAGCAACAAGGCGAAGTATTGTGAGATGATTTTTCGAGTTTTGAAGCAAAATTGAGCGTGCGCTAGGCATGTAGCCTGCGGAGCGAAAATTTTGCGAAACCTCGGAAAAGCACTCGCGAGACGAGCCGCAAATAGCAAAGATCAATCTCTTTGCCAGACTATTTTCCTCCCAAGCCCCAGCGCATTATGTGTAAATTTAACCCAGCCCAGACTCAAACTATAAAGGCTCGGGTTCATCGCCAAAGCGTAAGGAAAGCGCGCGAAGTAAATTTTGCTTTGCTGCGCGGTCGCGGGAGCGGCTAGAGCGCGAAACTGTACGCCCTCTATCTTGCCGACTATTTTGGTATCAAGCGCTACCGTGCCGGCTACGTTAGGTTCAGCCAAAAACGCCTTCACGTGAGCGCTCTCCTCGCCGCCTGCAACGATAAAAGCCAAATTTCCCTCGTCAAAAGCGTAAAAGCAGCTTGCACAGTATGGCTTGCCGTCATCTAAAACCGCAAGGCTAAGCAGGTGCATTTTGCGGATAAATTTTAAAATTTTTTCGTCCATTTCGTCCGCCTTAAGCGCTAAAAATTTGAGTCAAATTTGCCGACAGCCGGCTAAAATTTAGCGCCAAAAAGCAAGCCAAAACTAACCAAAAAGCAAAGATAAAAAGCTCGGTTCTAATAAATTTAGCCCCCGCTTTTTCGCGTCTAAGCAAAGTCACTACAAGCCCCGCCGCAAAGCCGCCGATAAAGCTAAAATAGTGCACCGCCGCGGGCTTAACGAAGCTTGGCAGTTTGCCTGCAAAAAATAGCGAAAATATCGTAAGCGAGATCAAATTTGCCAGTAAAAAATAAAACGCGACGACGGGAATTTGCGGGAAAAATCCGTGCAAAACAAAGCTCAAAACGGTTGCGCTAATGAGCAAAAATACGCGCGTGGCAAAACAACACATTTTCATCCTTTTTTTGCGTGATTTTAGCGCAAGGGGTATTAAGAAAAAAGAAATTTGGCCGATATAAAGCCAAAAGGACGACAAATCATGAAACTACAAAACTACCAAAGCGCGAGCCTAAACAGCTTTGATTTTAGTTTTAAAACCAGCGGCGGCGACGAGATAAATCTAAAAATGTACGACAATAAAACAGTAGACTACGCTAGCGCCAAAACAGCCGGCGCATCGGCATCTGCACTCACTCTCACGCACGAGTACGGCTATAGTTTCTCCTATAAAGGCGATGGGCTAGACACGCGCGACAAAGAAGAGCTCGCAATCGCTCTAGAAAAGATAGCGCCTAGCATAGATAAATTTATGAAAAACGTCAAAGAGGGCGAGGATCCGATCTTTTCGCGCGTGACAAATCTCGCAAACTCCCTTCGCAAAGAGCTTCCCGAGATAAAAGACGCAAATCATAAAAACTTTATCGCAGACGGCACACTAAAGCTTTTTGATAGGCTGATGGAGCAAAATAAAGCGGACGCCAAGCTGCTGCAAAACTCCAAAAAGCTCTTTGACGAGCTCATTTCTCAGCTGGATAGCTTTAAATTTTACGTTTAGTTAGCGGTTTAAAATTTTCGCTATAATTCATAAATTTTAAAAATAGGAAAATTTATGAACGCGAATGAAAAAATCACCCAAATGCTAAATCTCCAGCAGAGCCTAAACGACGATACCAACGGCATCGGCTGGGAAAACGGCGTCAACAAAAACGGCAAACTCATCAGCTGGAAGCGCTGCATATATATGGAGTGCGCCGAGCTCATAGATAGCTTTGCCTGGAAGCACTGGAAAAGCATAAACGCACCGACGAATGAAGAAAATCTACACGTCGAGGTCGTGGATATCTGGCACTTTTTGATGAGCTTGATGCTCGAGCAGTACAAGCTAAATAACCTCGGCGACATCGCAAAGCTATCAAGCGATATCTGCGCTAGTAGCGGCTTTGAGGCGTTTTGCCGCGAGCCGTTTAATGTCGCTGATGAAAACATCTACGAGATCATAAACGACGTCGAAATGCTCATAAATAAGTGCTCTGGCTTTGAGTATTCGCTCTTTGACCTGCTTAAAATTTACTTCTCGATGAGCCTAAAATGCGGCGTAAATTTAAGCTCGCTTTACGAGTGCTACGTCGGCAAAAACGTCCTAAACCGCTTCCGCCAAGACCACGGCTACAAAGATGGCGCGTATAAAAAGGTCTGGAACGGCAAGGAAGATAACGCCGTGATGAACGAGATCCTCGCTCGCGGACTAAAAAGCGTGGACGAGATCTACGCCGCGCTAGAGGCCGAGTACAAGGCGGTAAAATAAAATTTGACGGCTTTGCGGGCTAAATTTGCGCCGCTTCGGCTGATAAATTTAGCAAATTTAGCCAAAATTTTTGCGATTTAGCTTGGCGGTTTAAGTCGCGGACGGTTAAATTTGAGAGCACTTTAGCCGAGCTAGCTAAAATATCGCCGTTTGGCCGGTAAAATTTAGACCGCTAGCAAGCTCTCGCGCCGATAGCCCAAACTAGTAAAAGCGGGTCAAATTTGAGCAAATTTAGCTAAATTTGCAGCCTATTTTAAATCGGTCAAATTTAGCCGCGAAATCTATGCGCGCGTTAAATTTGCGCGCCATTAGAAACATTCGCTGCGCCGCTTTACGCAAAGCAAAAAATGCGCGTCAAATTTAGAAAAGCCGTCGCACCCAAGCGCCCTTTTCGCCGCAAAACGGCATAAATTTAAACAAAATGGAGATTCGTTGTTCGCTGATATTTTACGCCTTTCGATAAAGGACCTTTTCACGCCCAAATTTATCGCGCTCTCTATCCTGCCTCTCGTTTTTTCCGCGCTTATTATCGCGGCTATTGCGATGTTTGGCGGCCGCGAGCTATACGAGGCGCTAAACGCCGCCGTATCGGGTGAGGCGGGCGCTCTGGCCGAGTATCCGATGGCGGCTAAAATCCTTAGCCTAGGCATCGCAAAGTGGCTCATCGGCGCGATATTTTACGCGGTCGGCGCCTATCTGGTCGTCATGCTCTCGGTTTTTTGCGCGCTCGCGGTTGCGGGCTTTCTAACTCCTACGATCGCCCGCGAGATAAACCGCAGGCACTACCGCGTGGACGAGGCGCAGCTGGCAAACATTAGCCTAGCGCGCCAAACGGCTCTTATGGGCAAAATTTTGCTCAAATTTATCCTGATCGCGCTTATTTGCTTGCCGATTTTAGCCGTGCCCGCGCTAAATTTCCTCGCCTTGCACCCCGCGTTTTTTTACCTTTATTATTCGCTACTCTTCATCGACGTCGCGCCAAACGCCCTCTCGCGGCACAAATTCGAGCTTTATTTGCTGGACTACGGCGGATATAAATTTAAAGCCGCCGCATTGTGCTTTTATCTGCTATGTTTGGTGCCTATTTTCGGGCTTTTCTTGCAGGTTTTTTTCGTTATTTATTTTTCGCATTTTTTCTTTTTACGCGAGACTTCGCGCTTGACGTAAATCATTTCAAATCAGCGAAAAAATAAATAAAATAAGCCGAAATTTTAAAAAAGGAAAACAAATGAGAACTGAAAATATCGTAGTTTGCAACGTCTGCGGACAAAAAAGCACGGAAAACGAAAACGCCGTATTTATCCGCGCCCATAAAAACGGCGAAGAGGTCGATATCTGCACGGCATGCATCCCTAGCGTCATCCACGGCTCGGGCCTAGTCGTTCGCAGCAACGACGAAATCAAAGAGGATATGTAACCGATTTTAGCCCGCTTTGGGCTAAAATTTGTTTTTTTACTATTTCAACCCACCCAAATTTACTCCCGCTTTGTATATACCCCGTAAAGTTAGTCATAAACAATAAAAAGTGCGTCTGATCCGAGTTTAAATTTAAGCTCACGCAGGCGTAAATTTAAAATTTAAGCGGGCGAAATTTGACGAGATTAGCCGCAAATTCGCCCGTCAAATTTCAAATTTGACGAAATCTAGCCAAAATACGCAAAAATCAAAACGGCAAAATCCCGCTGCTATAAATTTAAATCTCCTAAATTTAACACAGCCCCGCCAAAGCCGACTAAAATATCCGTCAAAAAGCCCAAACAAAACTACAACAAATTTATCAAAAAGTTACGTTTGATAAATTTAGTTTCGATACGTAACACTTATCGCCTAAAATAAAAATATAAAAATAAATTTAAATAAAAATTTTTTCTAGGAGAGTTAATATTCAACTACAAAAATTTGACGAATAGGAGCCAAAATGAGCGAGTACATCGAAAAAACGATGGAGTGGATAAAAAGGACCAATCCGGGCCAAGGCGTCTTTGTCCAGGCCGCGACCGAGGTTTTAAACAGCCTCGAGCCGCTTATAAAAAAAGAGAGCAAGTACCAAAAGCACGCGATCCTAGAGCGTATCGTCATCCCCGAGCGCACGGTGATCTTTCGCGTCACGTACACGGGCGACGACGGTAGACCGCAGGTAAATAACGGCTACCGCGTACAGTTTAACTCAGCCGTGGGCCCATATAAAGGCGGCATCAGACTGCATCCTAGCGTGGATCTTGGCGTACTTAAATTTTTAGGGTTTGAGCAAATTTTTAAAAACTCGCTCACGGGCGTAAATATCGGCGGCGCGAAAGGCGGCAGCACCTTTGATCCAAAAGGCAAGAGCGAGGGCGAGATAATGCGCTTTTGCCAAGCGTTTATGAGCGAGCTTTACCGCCACATCGGCAACACCGTGGACGTGCCCGCAGGCGACATCGGCGT
>CAUQOI010000079.1:0-9788 GCA_963519525.1 uncultured Campylobacter sp. | reverse complement strand
CCCGATAGCAGCGCGCTCTCGTCAAAGTCAAACGCGCCGTTGTGATGCCCTGCGGTGAGCTTGGTGCCGATCATCAGATAGCCGCTCTTGCCGCCCGCTTTTTGCACGGCGTGCATAAAATGCGCGAAGTCCTCGCAAGCGCCGAAATTTAGATCCCTCACGATAAGCTCGTCCTTGATAAAAGGCGACTGGCGCGCGGCGCGCTCGTAGATATCGGTGATCTCCTCGCTACTATCGCCTCCGCTCGTACCGCCGGTTAGCTTCACGTCGTACTGCACGCCGTACATCTGCGCGACGCCCGCTAAGATATCCATGCATTTTTGAAACATAAATTCATTTAGCTCGGTCGTTTCGCCGCGCGTTTCGCAGGCGATGTAGCCGTTTGGCGCGATGACGTTTCGCCCCTCGCCCGCTCGCAAAACGCCTACGTTTATACGCGTGACGCCGTCGGCATGTCGCGTGATACCGTGCATGGCTAGAGCCGCCTGAGCTGCGGCTAACAGAGCGTTTGCCCCTTCTTGCGGAGCGCCCGCCGCGTGAGCCGATCTGCCCGTGAAATTTACGTCGAATTTCGACGTCGCAAGAAGCTTGTTCGTACCGCAGATGATGCCGCCGCTAGTTTTCGCCTGAAAGCCGATGTGACCGCCTAGCAGGTAGTCCACGCCCTCTAGCACGCCTGCTTGCTCCATCGGCACGGCGCCTCTGGTGCCCTCCTCGGCGGTTTGAAATATAAATCTAAATTTGCCTTTAAAATCGTCCAAATTTTGCGCGATGAGTTTAGCCATCGCTAGGCCGATCGTGATGTGACCGTCGTGCCCGCAGGCGTGCGTGATGCCGTCTATATCGGCTCTAAAGCCCTCTTTAAACGGTCTGTGCGCCTCATCCTTGCTCTCGGTCACGTCCACGCCGTCGATGTCAAATCTAAACGCAAGCGTCTTGCCCGGCCTACCCGTATCAAGCTCGGCCACCACGCCCGTTAGCCCATCCTCCATCACGGGTAAAAACTCTCGCTCGTCGGCGCTTAGTAGGCTTTTTGCGCGCTCGAGATACTTCTCTTTATCTTTTTCGCTGCCAAGACCTGCTCTGGCTTCCGGTTTCATTATCTCGCGTCCCATTTTTAGGCTGTAGCCGAGCTTTTTTAGCTCGCTAGCGATCTTTGCCGTCGTAAAAAACGTGAAAAAACCGGTCTCGGGATGCGAGTGAAAAAATCGCCTATTTTTCACCATTTCGTCTTTTAGCGCTTCGACTTTTGCTGCTACCTCGTCCATTTTTCGCTCCTTAAGTTTAGAATTTTTATTATTTTTCTTAAAGATATATTATACATCAAGATTAATTTTAAAAGCTTAAATTTGAGCCGAATAATGATAAATTTAAATCTGATTTTTGCGAGCCGACTTGTTTGGCGTAAATTTGATTTTTTGCCAGTGGACATTTTGGTCGTTTTTTTAAACCGTGATTTGCGCCAAAGCGGTGCGGGTTTGGCGAGCTAGCCAGTAAAATTTGGCGTTAAATTTGAGTTCAAATTTAAAATGTCGTCAAATTTGAACTCAAATTTAGAAAACGAGACAAAGAGGCAAAATTAACTTCAGCCACCGCGCAGACCGACTAGCCGTAAAACAAACTCCGCGCAAAAGCTCAAATTTGCCCTTCAAGCAGCCTATTTTAAGCTACTCTTTAGCTTCATTATCCGCTCGTAGGATTCCTCGATACGCTCTTTTGGTATCTGTTTGGCGCCCACCGCGTCCACGACTAACTGCGTGACGAGCTCCGAGGTCCTGCGTCCGTCTATCTTGTAGTCGCTAAAGAGCATCACGTCGCCGCCTGCGTTGATAAAGTTTATCACCTTTTCTTGCAGCGTAAAGTCCTTTAGTCCGCCCATGAGCATGTCGTCGCTGATGACTACGCCGTCAAATTTGAGTTCGCCGCGCAGCAAGCCGTTGATGATCGCCGGCGAGAGCGAGGCCGGTAGCTCGGCGTCGCGCTGCATGAGGTAGATGTGGCCGACCATTATCATCTTGGCTTCGTTTTTGCGAACCGCGTCAAAATACGGCTTGAGCTCGGTGTAGTCGAATTTTTCGATCACGACCTTGGCGGTGTGGCTGTCGGCCTCGACGTTACCGTGGCCGGGAAAGCGCTTCATCGCCGCTATCACGCCGCGAGCCTGCGAGGTCTTCATAAACTCACTCGCATACAGCGAAACCTCGTCTATATCGGCGCTAAACGCCCTACCGCGCGAGCCGATGATGGTGGATTTCGGATTTAGCACGTCGGCCACGGGGGCGAAATTTACGTTTACGCCGACGTCTTTTAGCTGCTGCGCCATCTTAGCGTAAAGCTCGCTCGCAGCGGCTAAATCGAGCGTTTTTGCCACTTTTTGCGCCGAGATAAAGGTCTCAAATCCACTCTTATCCTTAAATCTCGTGATCTGCCCGCCTTCCTCGTCAATAGCGATAAAAATGCCTTTTTGCGCCTCTTTAAATGCGCTTGTTAGCGCCTTGAGGTTCTTTTTGTCCGAGATATTTTTACCGAGCAGCATCACGCCGCCAAAACGCTGATATTTGGCCTCTGAGACGGCTTCTTTAGCGGTTTTGGGATCAGAGCCGTTGAAGCTGACCATTATCATTTGGGCTATCATTTTGCGAAGCGTCGGTTTTTCTTGCGCTTGTGTATCGGCAGCGTTTAGCGCAGTCGGCAAACCCGCTAAAAATAGCGCCGAAAAAAGCGCGGCGATAAATTTTTTCATATCTTTCCTTTTTTGTTTTTGCGGATTTTACACTATTTTAGATAAATTTAAGAAATTTGAAACGGGGGTTAGGTGCTATTAGGTGCTTTTTGCGACTGATCGCTCGTAAATTTAGATTGGCATTAATAAAATATTTGATATAATTTTTGAAAATATTGTTTAAAATTTAGTCAAAAGGGCATATGTGATAAATTTAGATACTAATTGTGCTATAAATATCCCGTCAAAAAACGATATCAAGCTAGATAAAAACGAGTATATTTTATGTGAATATAAGGAAAAACACATTAAAAATCTTTTTATTAAATTTATATTTGCCGTGGTTTGTATAGCTGTATTTATATATACGGTAATATCTAAAGACTTTGCAGATCAGAGCCTATTTCTAAAGGTTTGCGCTGCTATTTTTGTTATTTTTTGCATGTTATTAATATATATTTTTATTGCAAATTTGATCCACAAAGGCTTATATGTAACAAACAAAAACTTAATAGCTTTTAACGGGGCGAGATTTGATTTAGATTCTATTTTTATACTTGATACGAGTGCTCGTGAGCATACGGGATTTCGCATTTGCAAGGGCTGGAGAAGTATTTTAGAGATAAAATGTACGAATGACGACGCGCAACTAGATGCCTTTTTACTATCGCTATCCGCAGTTTCGGGCAATAAAATTATTTTAAGATTTGGCTCAAAAGAACTAAAAGAAAAAGCCGACTCGGCGAATTTGGTTAGATTTAAATTGACGACATAAAACAGACTAAATACTAGTCAGAATCCAAATTTTACGGCGCCTTAAATCCAAATCCAGCATAAAAATTCGGCAAATTTGGATTATTTAAACAAGCCAAAGAAGCCAGCTATTTAAAAACCGCTGTCCGCCGTCAAATTTTCAAATTTTATAGCAGCTGCGAGCCTCCTCAGAATGCACGACTTTAAACCAAATTTTATTTTTTACTTAGTAGATCTCTCAGGCTTTCCTGCACGTCTTTACCGCGCAGCATCGCCGCGACCTCGTTTACTATCGGCGTATAGATGCCCTTGCCGGCGGCGATCTTTTCTATCGCGTAGGAGGTGTCCACGCCCTCGGCGACCTCGCCTAGATCGTTTAGGATTTTGTTAAGGCTCTCGTTTTTAGCAAGTCCCAAGCCCACGCGGTAGTTGCGCGAGAGCACCGATGAGGCCGTTAGAAAGAGGTCGCCCGCCCCGCTAAGACCCAAAAAAGTCTGCTGCTGCGCGCCGAAATACTCGCCAAATCTCGCCATCTCGACAAGTCCGCGCGAGATGAGGCTAGCGCGAGCGCTGTTGCCGAGCCCGAGTCCGTCGCAGATGCCGCCCGCGATAGCGATAACGTTTTTATATGCACCCGCGATCTCGGCACCGATAACGTCGCTGCTAGCGTAGGCTTTGATATTTTGCGGGAAAAGTCCTGAAATCTCGCGCGCAAGGGCTTCGTTTTTGGAATTTATCACGAGCGCGCACGGAAGGTCGTTTTGTATCTCTTTGGCAAAGCTCGGTCCTGATAAAAAGGCCAAATTTGCCGCATCTACGTGCTGCTCGTAAATCTCGTCTAAAAAACGCAGACTCGAGGTTTCGATGCCCTTTGAGGCGACTAAAATTTTCTGCCCGAAGTTTTTAAAATACTCTTTTAGCCAGCCGCTAACGGACTGAGAAGGTATGGCAATGACGAGCAGATCGCGCTTTAGCGCCTCCTCTAGATTCACGAAATGCGCACCTTCAAGCTGCCTACGCGAGCTGATGACGCAGTCGTTTTTTTGCGAAAGCGCATGAAAAAGCGCGCTACCCCACTTCCCCGCTCCGATGATGGCTATTTTCATTTTTTCTCTTTTTTGTGATTTACGTTTATTTTAATTAAATTTGACCGACCCACTTGCAAGCTTAAACCTTACTTTTGCGAAAACTAAACAGCTTAAATTTAATCGCCCCACCAGTCTCTCTAAAACAAAAATTTTTTACTTTTTGGGCCAAATTTGACCCAAAAACCCGCGTCGCCAAATAACGCTAAATGGTGGCGCAAGTCAAATTTATCCTAGTTTTTCTTTTAAAAGCTCATTTAGTTTTGCGGGGTTAAACGCGCCTTTGCCCTCTTTCATCGTTTGTCCTACGAAAAATCCAAAAAGCTTGTCCTTGCCGCTTTTATACTCGGCGACCTTATCGGCGTTCGCGCTTAAAATTTGATCTATTATCGCTATGATGGCCGAGCCGTCGCTGACCTGTTTTAATCCCAATTTTTCGATGACGGCGTCCACGCTACCCTCATTTTCCATAAGATAGTCAAGCACCTCTTTTGCTGCCTTAGCGCTTATCGTACCGTCTTCTATGCGGCGTAAGAGCTCTATCATTTTAGCCGAATTTACGGGCGATGTCTCGATCGTAGCGCCGTTTTTTAGGCGTCCCAAAAGCTCGACTATGAGCCATGTAACGGCAAGTTTTGGCGATATTTTAGCCTCTACAAGCTCCTCGAAATACTTCGCTGTCTCCACGCTGCTAGTTAAAATCAGCGCATCGTCCTCTTTTATGCCAAGCTCGCGCTCGTATCTAGCGACCTTTTGTTCGGCAAGCTCCGGGATCTTGATCGCTTCGTTATACATTTCCTCTGGGATCTCGACGGGCAGCAGGTCAGGATCAGGGAAATATCTATACTCAGCGCTATCCTCTTTGCCTCGCATAGAGCGCGTGACTAAATTTACAGTATCAAAAAGACGCGTTTCTTGATAAACTTCTTCATCGTATTTGCCGTCTTCCCACGCCGCGCTTTGACGCTCAACCTCGTAGTCGATCGCTTTTTGGATAAATCTAAACGAGTTTAAATTTTTAATCTCGACGCGCGTGTAAAGCTTGCTGTCGCCCTTTGGACGGATGGAGACGTTTGCGTCGCAGCGGAAGCTTCCTTCCTGCATATTGGCGTCGCTAATGTTTAAAAATCTCAAAATAGAGTGCAGTTTTTTTAGATACGCGACCGCCTCGTCGGAGCTACGCAGATCAGGCTCGCTCACGATCTCAAGCAGCGGCGTACCGGCGCGGTTTAGATCGACTAGGCTTTGTCCGCTCTCGTGGATGTTTTTGCCAGCATCCTCCTCAAGGTGCGCGCGAGTGATGCCGATGCGCTTTTTCTCGCCGTTTACATCGATAAAAAGCTCGCCCTTTTCCACTATCGGTATCTCAAACTGTGAAATTTGATAAGCCTTTGGGAGATCCGGATAAAAGTAATTTTTACGGTTAAAAACAGAGCGTTTATTTATAGTCGCATTTACCGCTGCGCCGAAGCTTATCGCCTTTCTCACGGCTTCTTTGTTTAGCACCGGCAAAGATCCAGGTAGCGCCAGGCAGGTCGGACAAACGTGCGTATTTGCCTCGTCGCCGAAGCTCGTAGAGCAAGAGCAGAAAATTTTAGTTTTTGTATTAAGCTGGGTGTGAACCTCAAGCCCGATAACGACTTCAAACATAATTTGCCTTTTATTTAAAATTTAGGGCTTATTTTAGCAGGATTTTTATTTAAGTTAGATAAAAAGAAGGGGTTGCGCCCGCCGATTTTTAGCGTATTTTAGCTGGCGGACGCGTAAATTTAAATTTTAGTGCTCGTCGTGGCTGATCAAGATCGCGCCGGCAAGATACACGTAAGTAAGAATCATAAAGATAAATGTTTGCAAGCACGCCATAAACGTAAGTAAAACAAACGCCGGAAGCGCAGCGTATGACGCAAGAGCAAGTACGACCAAAAGGAACAAATCATCGCCCTTGATGTTACCGAAAAGTCGGAAAGAAAGCGATACGACGCGAGACAGATGCGAAACGATCTCGACGATAAACATTATCGGAGCTAGCCATTTGTTTGGTCCCATGAAGTGAGCAAAATACTTAACCACGCCATTTACGCGGATACCTTCGTAGTGGTAAAACACGAAAACCACGAGCGCTAGTGTAAGGGTCAAATTTAAGCTCGAGGTCGGAGCCTCAAATCCAGGTATTATGCCTATTATGTTACTTACGAATACGATCAAACCAATGGTGGCGACTAGCGGCAGGTATTTTCTAGATAACGCTTCGCTGCCTAGCACGTCCTTGCCCATGGATACGACGCCTTCTAAATACGCTTCGAGGATGTTTTGCGTTCCGCGAGGTACGAGTTGCAAATTTTTAGTTGCAAATTTTGCCACGATAAGCACGATAATCGCGACTAAAACGAGATGTCCCGCGTAATTTACCGCGTGGATAACGTGCTCGTTGTCGGTAAACAAAGAAGCGATCCAACCTGTAAACAAAAACAAATTTTCTTGCATGGATTAACCTTAGATTTATGAAATTTAACGGCAATTTTATCCAAATAAACGTTAAAAGTTTTTTAAGCTTACCTCAAATTTCGCCCGCATTTTAGCTTTTTTGTAAAATTTGGCTCAAATTTAGTCGCCGTTTTTCAAAACTCCCGCTCACGCGAAAAATCTATCGTAAACGAGCTTTAGTATCGTCGCACCCACGACGGCTAAAAACACGACTCTAACAAATTTAACGTCCTTTTTTATGACCATATTTGAGCCAAAGTACGCGCCCAAAACCTGTCCCGCACCCATCAAAAGCCCGACCGCCCAAAGTATCTGTCCGCCCGCGATAAAAACGGCTAGAGAGACGATGTTGCTGGTAAAATTTAGGATTTTTGTATGTGCGACGGCTTTTTTCATATTTAGCCCGATGAGCGCAACCATCGCAAACGTCCAAAAACTGCCCGCTCCAGGCCCGAAAAATCCGTCGTAAAAGCCTAAAATTAGGCCAAATATCACGTAAAAGGCTCGCGCATTCATACGGGCGGCCCTATCCTCGTCGCCGACTTTTGGCATCAAAAGCGTATAGATGAAAATCGCTATCAAACAAAACGGGATAATAACGCGCAAAAACTCGGCGCTCAAAAACAGTATAAGCACCGTACCGACGCACGCGCCGATAAAGGTAAAAACGATGCCGATAAAAACTTCGCGGAAATTTATCATGCCTTTTCGGGCGAAATTTAACGCCGCTGTGAAGCTGCCGAAAGTACCTTGAAGCTTGTTCGTAGCTAGCGCCACGTGAGGCGGCACGCCCATCGCCATGATCGTCGGTAGCGCGATCAGTCCGCCCCCGCCCGCGATCGCATCTACAAAACCGGCCGCAAAGGCCGCCGCGAAAAATATCAAATACGCCGTAACGCCGAAGTCAAAGTCCATTTTCGCCCCTTTAAAAAGCAAAATCATACTACGAAAAATTTAAAAAATTTATAAAATTCGGCTTTTTGTTTTGCTGCGGTTAAAATTTAATAAAGCGGCGAGTAAATTTTGCCGAGCGAGGTTAATTTTAGCGGTTTAGGTTGCGGCGCATTTTGTAAATTTTGCGGGCGAGCTCGGAGATTTTTTGAAGTTTTAGATAAATTTTGCAAATTTGAGTTCTATTTAACGGCGGCAAATTTGATATAGTTTTTAAAATTTAGTTTGTGAAACTGCTCGGACAAATTTGAGATTTTGCTTTTTCAAGATGCGGGTTTTAAAATACACGAAACGCCAAATTTAAAGCCGCGTTAAATTTGACCGAGCAAGAAAAAAGAAGTTCGCCGACCGCCGAGCGCGGCAAATCGGCGAATACGGGATTATTTTATAACGCCGCAAACCATTCTAGCGCCGCCGCCGCCAAGAGGCTTTGGATGGTCGCTGTGGTTATCGCCGCCGACGTGGATCATTAGCGAGTGGCCTTTTAGCTCGTCGATTGTTTTGATTTTCGGAGCTAGCACCGGATAAACCGCGTTACCCTCGGCATCAACGAAAAGCGCAGGCAAATCGCCCTTGTGACCGTTGTCGTCCCATGCAAACGAGTGTTTTTTGGTGTCGCTTGGGTCCCAGTGACCGCCCGCTTTCATGCCTAGACCTTTTTCATTCGCGCCGCAGTCAGCGTTTTGATGCACGTGAAATCCGTGCGCGCCGCCCTCAAGGCCTTTAAGATTCGGGAATAGCGCCACGCCGTAGTTAGTCTCGACTGCTACTACCTCGCCAACGACAGTGTTGCCCTTTTCGCTTAGTTGCTCCATAGTGACGACTAGGTGCTTGCCTGCCTTTGGATCAAAGACTTTTTCCTCGTGCGCAAGAGCGCTAGTAGCGAGTAGGCAGCCTAGAGCCGCGCTAGCTAAAACGATTTTTTTCATTTTTTCTCCTTAAAATGTAATTGCGAGGTAACTATAGCCTAAATTTGATTAATTTAGGCTTTAAATTTTCTTAAATTTAATGCGCCGCAAGGACTTAAATTTGCCTCCGTTTCGTGCGAGGCAAACCCGTCAAATTTACTTTATCTCGCTTAGAATTTGCGCTAATTCGCCGCTTTGACCGATACGGTAGAGAGCGAAGTCGTACTTGATCGGATCGGCGGGGTCAAATTCGCAAAGCTTGTCCGTTAGCTCGCGCACAGCCCTAAAATCATAGCTTTTGCGAGAAATTAAGCCCAAATTTAGCGAAACTCGGTGCGTATGCACGTCAAGAGGTATGAGGAGCTTACTTTTTGGCAGGCTTTTAAAGAGCCCAAGGTCGATGTCGCTATCTCGCACCATCCAGCGCAGGAACATATTGTAGCGTTTATACGGGCTTTGCGGCGCTTTTTCGTACGGCTTGCCGAAGAAAAACTCATACCCGTCCGAGCGGTAAGGGTTTAGCGAGTAGATAAATTTGATGAGTTCGTTTATGCCCTCTATCATCGAGCCGCTTTTCTCAAAGCCCGATCTCACCGTGCTTTCGATATCGCCGTGCTTTTTTAGGCGCGAAACGGTGATAAAAATCTGCCGCACGTCCTCGCAACTTTGAAAGCGGTATTTATGTCGCGTCAAATTTGAAATGATTTGCTCCTCTCTTTTATCCAGCAGCGAAAAGTCGAGAGAATTTAAAAAATTCACGATTAGCTTTGCGTTGCCGTATGCAAAAAGTGCGCAGATGAGCGAGATCTCAGGCGTTTTAAATTTGCTAGCAACTTGCAGCGGATCGGCGGCAGCAAACAGATCGGTGTGAGTATTTTTAGAGAT
>CAUQOI010000078.1:0-9805 GCA_963519525.1 uncultured Campylobacter sp. | reverse complement strand
CGCGCCTATGATTAAGATATTTGACATTTGTGCTCCTTTAAATTTTTATAATTTTATCTAAAGCTTATATAAAATTTGCTTTTAATCGTTACAATAGCGCGAAATTTTAAAGGAATTTTATGCGTAAAATTTTAATTTTTCTGCTTCCGATTTGGCTATTTAGGACGAGCTGCGAGGAGGCGATAGAGCTTAGTGCCGAAGAGTTTATTAAGCCCGACCGCAACGCCACGGCTACGGCGCTAGTGAGTGAAAGGGCGGCGCAAATTTGCCTGGCTGAATACGGTGAAGAGCATGAGAACACGATCATAGCATTAAACAACTCGGGCGGCTTTTTTATGTTTGCAGGCGAGCCGCAAAAGGCGCTCGCAGCCTATGAGCGCTCGCTAAAAATTTTACAAAAAGGGCTAGGCAAAGAGCACAAAGCGCTAGCAAAGTCCTATCAAGGCGTAGCTATCGCGCAGTCGGCGCTAGGGCGATACGATGAAGCGATAGCGAATTTCGGCACGGCGATCAGATGCTACGAGCTAGGCGGCGAGAAGATGCAAAAAGATCTGATGAGCTGCTACGCGGGGCTCGGCGATACGCTCTATAAAACGGGCGATTTTAACGGCGCATACGTAAAACACGCTGCCGCGTTTAGAATTTACGAAGAGGTTTTCGGCGCTGATAGCGTAAATTTGCTGCGAGCCAAGTACTATGCGCTACTAGCGAGCGATCTAGCGGGACTCGGCAATAAAACGGAGGCTCTGCAAAACTACGAAAAAGCCCTTAAAGTCGCGGATAAAATTTTAGAAAAACGTAACGATAAACACGCAAAAAGCCTAAAAGCAGAGGTGGAGGCAAAGATAAAAGAGTTATAAATTTAGCGATTAGATCTTAAGGCGGGCTAAATTTACGCCTCAAATTTGACTAAGCCGCGCCACTACTCGGCGTTTAATCGCTTTGCTAAATTTGCCGCGCAAGCGAAAGCAAAATGCAGATTGTACCCGCCAAGCATCCCCGTTACGTTTAGAACTTCGCCGATAAAGTAAAGCCCGCTAGTGCCGCCACGGCCGCAGTTTGCGTCTAGCTCGTCCGTATCTACGCCGCCTTTTGTTACTTCGGCTCGCTCGAAGCCAAACGTCCCCGCAGGTGCAAATTTGTAAGCAAAGAGCCGCGAGATTTTCGCCATTTCATCCGCCTTGTACTCGCCGTAAGGCTTGTCGCTAAGCCCCGCCGCGCGCAAAAACTCGAGCGTAAATCGCCTAGGTAGCGGCAGGATAGTGCTGAGCTGTTTTTTGCTTTTTTGCGCGGTTTCGATGCTAAAATTCGGGCAAAAATTTACGGCTATCAAGCCTTTTTGCCAAAAAAGCGAAGCGTTTAGCACGGCCGGACCGCTTATGCCTTTGTGCGTGAAAAGTATGTCGCCCGCGAATTCTCGCGGCATTTTTGACTCGCGGTTTGCGGCGGCGTCCTTGCCCGCGCAACCTATGCGGATGCGGGCTGGGAAACAAACTCCGCTTAGATTTTTGAACCAAAACTCGTCTTTTTGCACGGTAAATCCCACGAGCGCGGGCGCGGGCGGGATGACTTTGACGCCGAAGCTTTGCGCTATTTCGTAGCCGATATCGCTAGCGCCTAGGCTTTTGTAGCTTAGTCCGCCGCTAGCTACGACGAGGTTTTGGGCGTAAAATTTATCTCCGTTTTCGGCGAGCACTTCAAAAATTTCAGTCTGCTTGGATTTGAAATTCTGCAAATTTTCGCTATCAAATTTTGCCTCTTCGGCAAGAGAAGCATCCAAAATTTCGCCGTTTTCATCTGTCGAAATTTTCCTCGCGCCTTTTACGCAAACGCCGCAAAATATTTGCGCTCCGCTTTGTCTAGCGCGCTTTAAAAGCACGCCCAAAACGTCTTTTGCGCCGCTTTCGCAGAAAAATTGGCTTTGTTTCTGCTCGTTAAATTTTAGCTCTCCGAAAAAATTTAAAACGTCTTTGAAGTCTAGATTTTTTAGTATATTTTTGACGAAAACTGCGTCGCCGAGGTAGTTTGACGTGTCTATGCTGCGGTTTGTGACGTTGCACCTGCCGCCGCCGCTAGCTAGGATTTTCTTGCCGGGAGTTGCGTTTTTTTCGAGTATGGCGACGCTTTTACCGCGTAAATTCGCCGCCAAAAATAGCCCTGCCGCGCCCGCTCCGATTATCAAAACGTCGTAAATTTTGCAAATTTTAGCCATCATAAACCTTAAAATTTACGCGCGGCAAAGCTAGCTAAAATCAAAGGCTGTTTTTTAGCGCTAGAAATTTTTGCTCTTGCGCTTCGTCTAGTTTCATTTTTTCGTTGCGATTTACGAAAAGCTTAAAGATCACGTTGTGATTCGCGTCGTAAAAGTGCAGGCTGTGTCCGAGAAACCCCATAAATTTAGTACTCACAAAACCGATACTCGCGATAGATTCTTCTTTGAGGTGACCGCCCAAAAAGCCTGTTTTATCGGTGAAATTTAAAAACCCTTTCGCCTTTTTAGGCATAGGCACGCTTACCTTGATCTCGATGATAAACTCAGGCGTATTTTTGATAAAAAGCATCTCGCCCCAAGTGCTAACTTCTTCGAAAATTTTCATCAAATTTTCTGCGCCGACTTCCTTAAATTCGTCATCGCCGCGGTACTGCAAGATATCGTATTCGCGTACGTTTAGCTGTTTGGCTGCGTCGTAAACGGACATCTTTTTGTCCTCGAAAAGCTCGTCGATTTGTTTTTTTAGATCGCTCATTTTTGTCCTTTTTTGAAATTAGATTTTGATAATAGTATTTAAAAATAGCTAAAAATCGGCTAAATTTACATGACTGGCGTCGTTGCGTTATCAAACTGCGAGCGAGCCGAAGTTTCGGCGTTTTGCGCGGGACGGACTCGGTAAAATTTACCGTCCGCAAAAGTCCGCTAAACGCCTAAAATTTGCTTTATTTCCGCCTCGTTAGTGAGCTTGGAGTTGTATTTCACGACGAGATTTTGCGCATTTTTGTAGCACTCCACGACGCCTTTTTGCTTCTCGACCTCGGCTAGATCGGCATCTGTGTCAGACGGCAGATAGATATTTTTAAAGATATTGGGGTTATCTAGCCATTTTAGCGCGATCAGCCACACGACGCAAAGCACCGTTACGACGGCGGAAAGCGCGCTAAGACCGTAAAATTTAAGCAAAGTACCGCCGCCTATGCCGCCGATAAAGCTTCCCATGTAGCCAAAGGCATTAAAGATGCCTAAAACCGCGCCTTTTTGGCTTACTTTGCTAAATTTGGACGCCATGGATTGCAGGATTGGTTCGTGCAGGTTAAAGCCGATAAAAAATATAATCACGCCCGCGTAAAACAGCGGCTTGTGTCCGAGCGAGAGCGCGAAAAGCCCGTAGCAAACGACGAAAAGCGAGACGCCGATGACTAAAATTTGCTTTGTGATGCGCTTCGTTTCGCCGATCGCGCCGCCGATGCCCATCGCGATAAAGCCAAACACCGTCGCGACCGAGTAGATGCCGCTGAGGTCCTTTTTATCCATGCCAAAATACTTCACGATAGCAATCGGAATCACGATAAAGGCCGCCGACATCAGCATTTTTTGCATGAAGTTGCTGATGTTCATGAGTAGTAAATTTCTGTTTGAGAGTAGCTTTACGGCCGGCATTTTGGCCTGTGAGTGGGTAAATTTAGGCTCCTCGCCAACAGCCGTGTATAAAAGTACGATACAAACGACCGTAACCGCGATCGAGAGGTAAAAGAGGCTTGAAAGGCCGTATTTTGCGCTAAGTATCGGCGAAAGTATCATAGAAAGCGTAAAGCTAATGCCGATAAATGCGCCCATCATCGCCATCGCGTGTCCGCGCACTTCTTCTTTAGTCATGTCGCTCATCAGCGCGATCGCCACGGCTCCTATCGCGCCCGAGCCCTGGATGAATCTACCAAAAATCATCGTATAGATATCAGTCGCCACGGCGCAGATCGCAGCTCCCACGATGAAAACCAACAGCCCGATCAGCATAGAGTTTTTACGCCCGAAGCGGTCCGAGACGTAGCCGAAAACCACCTGAAACGTGATCTGCGACATCGCGTAAACGCCGATAAGAACACCGACTAGAAACTCGGTCGCCCCCTCAAGCTCGAGCGCGTAGACGCTGATAACGGGCAAAATGATAAAGAGTCCGAAAAATCTGCTGCCGATGATAAAAGATAAGGGTAATGCGCTTTTTACTATCATAAATTTTCCTTTTAAAGGAGTGATTTTACCCGAATTTTGATAATACGTAAATTAAAGCCGAATTTGATAAAATGCGCCGACTAAAAAATAGCATAGCGAAGTATTTTTGGATTATTTTTACGGTTGCGTAGATAAAATTTTGCGTAGGCTAGGCACGTAGCCTGCCGAGCGAAATTTTAGCAAGCTACGTAAAAAGAACCAAAAAGACAAGCTAGAAAAAGGAAAAATTTTGAAAATAGTTTTGGCAACGTCAAACTCCGACAAAGTACGCGAAATAAAAGATTTTTTAAAAGATTACAAAATTTACGCACTGCGCGAAATTTGCGAGCCCTTTGAGATCGCCGAGGACGGCGCGACTTTTGCCGCAAACGCGCTAATCAAAGCTCGCGCGGTGCAGGCAAAACTGCGCGAGCTAAATTTGGCTGGCGAGTTTATCGCGCTAAGCGACGATAGCGGCATCAGCGTGGAGGCTCTCGGCGGCAGGCCCGGGATCTACTCGGCGAGATTTAGCGATATGAACGAGCGGGGGCAGATAACGGGCAAAAGCGCGAGCGATGCTAGCAACCGCGCAAAGCTGATCTCGGAGCTAAAGGCGCTAAATTTGAGTAGTTCGCCCGCGTTTTACACCGCTTGTATCGCGGTTAGCTCAAATTTGGGCGACTTTACGGCGCACGGCTTTATGCACGGCACTGCGATAAACGAGGAGCGCGGTAGCAACGGCTTTGGCTACGACAGCCTCTTTATCCCGCGCGGCTTTACGCAGACTCTGGGCGAGCTGGATGAGGGCACAAAGCTAAAAATCTCGCACCGCTCAAAAGGGCTGGAGCTCATAAAATATGTGCTAAAAAGCCTTGAGAGGAAATTTGGGCGCTAAGCTCGGAGCGCAAAAGAGAAAGTAAATTTGCGGGGCAAAAATCCGGCTAAATTTGCCGTCTCTTAACGCTAGCGCGGTATAATCGCGCAAATTTAAAATTTGAGACGAAGATGAATCTGGTTTTATTCGACTTTGACGGGACGATCACGCGCGACGACTCGCTGCTTGAGTTTATCGCTTACGTCGTGGGATTTAAGAAATTTTTTCGGGGGATTTTTTGGCTTTCGCCCGTTTTGATCGGCTATAAGCTAAAAATTTGCAGCAACAACTACGCTCGCAGGCGGCTGATGACGTACTTTTTCGCGGGTATGAGCGCGGATAAATTCGCTCAAATTTGCAAAAAATACTCAAATACGCACATCGAGGATATCGTGAAATTTTCCGCGATGGCAAAGATCGCCGAGTATAAGGCAAACGGCGACAAGGTCGTGATCGTGACGGCGTCGCTCGAGGACTGGCTGGCTCCGTGGTGTCAGGCGCAGGGACTTGGGCTACTTGGCACTCGCATCAAGAAAAAGGGCGGCGTGATAACGGGCGAGATAGATGGCGCCAACTGCTACGGCGCGGAGAAGGTGCGCCGCGTGCGCGAGGCGTATGACATGGACGCCTTTGATCGCGTGATCGCATACGGCGACAGCAGAGGCGACAAGGAGATGCTGGAGTTTGCCGAAGAGGCGCATTATAGGGTGTTTGAGTGAGCGGACTTGCGACTGCGAAAACTGCAGACTAGCCGTAAATTTAAAAGCTTTAAATTTGAGCATTCGTGCGGCAAAATTTAGCTCTAGCGCATTTTTGCGGCGCGGCAAATCGGCGCGTACGGGCTGAAATTTGGCGCTGGAATGTTTGAGCCAAATTTGCTAGGCGCTTTTTAGCTAAGCTCAATTTTGTTTGTCCTTGCCGTAACGGTTCCAAATTTAATGCGGCTCATATAAATTTGACCCGGCGCGCGTTTAAACCGGGTCAGCGTAAATAAAAATAGCAAACTCGGCGCTATTTGTTTAGCTTAAATTTAAGCCGATTTACGACCTTTTCTTTGTGAAAATGCGCTACTCTACAGCTCAAATTTGAGCGTTAAATTTACCCGCGATCGCAAAGGCGGACTCAAATTTAACCCCAAATTTAAACCATTTTCAGCACTTCGACTATCTCGCCCTTTGCGATAAATTCGGTCTCTTTCGGGATGATTAAAAGCGCGGCATCGTTTGTGAGATTGTTTACGATCGCCGAGCTACCCATCTTTTTGCCGTCTAAATTTACGTAAATTTTACCATCGCGATTTACTAAATTTACCGCCGTAAACTCCAAAAACGGTGAGCGCTTTTTGTAGTCCTCGTCCATGATCGCCGTGATTTTGGGCTCGCTAGCGCCAAACCACGCGTTTAGCAGCACGCGCACGTAGAGCACACACATCACCATCGCCGAGTACGGGAAGCCCGGCAGCGCGAATATATATTTTTCTCCAGCTTTTGCGACCTTGATGTGGCGGCCCGGTTTGATCGCGGCGCCGTCTATTATGATGTCGAAATTTTCGCCCAGCGCGCCCTTGACGAAGTCGTAGTCGCCCATGCTGATGCCGCCCGTGGTGACGAGCACGTCGGCTGATTTTAGCGCGCGGACGATGGCGTCTTTTACGAGCTCGGCGCGGTCGCGCACTATCTCGCACAGTATGGGTTCGCCGCCCATTTTGCGCACCATAGCCGCGATTCCTACGTGATTTGAGCTGTGGATTTGCGCCGCGTTTTCTAGCGGCTCTCCGAGGTCTTTTATCTCGCTTCCCGTCGCTAGCACCGCGACTCGCGGCCGCACGAATACGCTAACGTTAAAGATCCCAAGCTCGGCTAGCAGCGCGGTCTCGGCGTAGCCTATCGTCGCGCCTTTTTTGATTAGGATTTCGCCTTTTTTGTAGCTTTCGCCGACTTCACGCACGGCAAAGCCCTTCGACACGGGTTTTTTGATGAGGATCTTGCCGCCTGACGCCTCGACGTTTTCGACCGGGATTAGCGTATCGGTGCCTTCGCTCATTAGCGAGCCGGTGAATGTTTTGACGCATTTTACGCCCTCTACCTTTAGCCCTTTGTCGCTGCCTGCGGGTAGGTCGGTGATGAGCTCAAGCTCGCTTAGGCCCTCTTGCCACGCAAATGCGTAGCCGTCCATCGCCGAGACGGGACGCTCCGGGTAGTTATCCTGCGCCGCGATATCTACTGCGATACGGCGATCAAGCGCCTGCGTGAGAGTGACCTTTTCTACGCGGTCCCAGGGAGCCAGCGTAGAGCGTAAAATTTCAAGAGAGGCCTCGTAACTCATAAATTCTTTCATTTTTTATCCTTTTTGATTCCCTGGCTCGGCTGGATTTTAAATAGTTTTCGGCTAGGATACTCGGGTCACGGACGACCGGTTCGTTCCCGTCGTATCCGCCGCAAACTATTTAAACTACACACAATCCGTCTGGAATATTTCTGCCGATTTTACTAAATTTAATCGTAAATTATGCTAATAAAGCACAGAAGTTTATTATTAAGCCTGCAAAAAGCGTACAAATTTAGTTATAATAACTCTTAAATTTAAGCAAAGGATCGGCCGTGAATCAACCCCAGATCGCTAAAACTCCACAAGACGTCGTCGCCTTACTCATAGAAAAAAGGAAAGAATTTGATGATCCCAAAGAATTTATCGTATCGTTTGGCAAGGATGAACTGGGCGAGTTTGAAAAGCTAAACGGCGATATGGATATGAAGGTCGGCGACCTGCTTAGTATGAGTCAAAGCGTAGGAAGCTCGGTCGGCGAGTCGCTAAAGTCGGTCAAAAAATACTCCGCCGAGCTCATCAAGGCAAGCGACAAGATAAAAGAGGGCGGACTGGGCGCGAAATTTATAAATTTCTTACTCGGCAAAGACCTGGCCGCCGAACTAGCTAGCAAATATCAAAGCGTGTCAAGCTTGTTTGAAGAGATCACGGCAAATTTAAAGCACTCGATCAATGTTTTAGAAGCTAGAAACGCCGAAATTTCCGAGAAGCAAAAGGAACTCTCGCTCATCATAGAAAGCCTAAAAGGCAAGATAGAAATTTTAAGCAAAACAGACGAGCTCATCGAAAATTTAGCGGCAAATCAAACGGATGAGGATCAGAAAAAATTTCTCCTCGAAGAGGCGCTATTTTACATCCGTATGCATCTGCAAAATTTGCGTCAAGTGCTAGTCGTGATGCAGCAAAGCCTCGCAAACTACGCTACAATCAAGCACAATAACTCGCTTTTAAGTTTCGCCACGCAAAACACGATAACAACTAGTATCACCGCGCTAAAAATCAACGTCTACATCGCAAGCGCAGCACAGGAAGGCAAAAAGCAGTTAAAAGCCGTTTCTGAAATGGACAAGCTAGCTAGCGACGTCATCCTAAAAAACGCGCAGGACGTAAACGATACGGCTACGGACGTGATGGCAAAGGTCGCAGGCGGGGCGCTAGATAACGAGAGCCTCGAAAAAGCGATAAATTTGATGATAGATTCGCTAGATAAGATAGAAAATTTCAAAAACGAGGCGCTACCGAAGATGAAAGAAAATATCGCTAAAATCGCGCAGATGAGTAAGACGCTGGAAAGCAAGGTAAATAAGCTCGAAAAGATCGAGCAAAGCGACATATATAGCATCGAATAGAGCGGAGCGAAGGTCAAATTTGACCTAAAACGCGATAAGCTTTCGGACTAAATTTGAGCGTAAAACGGTAAAATTTCGCTCAAGTTTAACTTTGCTTTGCGGCTCTGGCGATAGCAAATTTACGCTCGGCGGACAAATCCTCGTTCAAATTTAAGCCGCGGCAGTTAAATTTGATTTCGCATGCGGCAAAATTTAAAAACAAAAAAAGGTAAAAAATGGATCAAATTTTGGCGCTTCTTGGCAATAACCTAATCTTTTCCGTTCCGCTGGTTATTGTTGTAGTTTTTGTCTTGCTTGAGGTTATTTTGATGATGACTGGATTTTCGGTGCTTGAGCCGCTAAACGGTCTGTTTGACGGAGTGGATGGTATCGACGCGCCCGGTACCGAACTGCTGGCGTGGGCAAACAAAGGCGGCGTGCCTAGCACCGTTTTTTACGGGATTTTGCTTATGAGTTTTGGAGCGTGCGGGCTTTTTATCGTTAGCGTTTTTTACGGCTTAGCCTCGCCTGCGTGGTATATGAGCGCAGTTATCGCCGCAGTTTCGTTTTTCGCCGCTTTGGCTTGGACTAGGTGGGTGAGCTTGCTTGCGGCAAAATACCTGCCTCAGGTACAAACGTCGGCCTTTAGTAAAAAGGAGCTTCTTGGCTGCGAATGCGAAGTAAAGGACTATAAAATAACCAAAGAGCAAGGCGGCGACGTCAAGGTCACGGGTAAAAACGGCAAGGAGCGTTTCGTCTTTGCACGGGCTGCGGATGAAAATGAGCTTGTAAAAGGCGATGTCGCGCTTATCGTTAGGATCGATAAAAATAACTTTTACATCAAGAAAAAATAATAAATTTAATCTAAGGAGAATAGTATGAATTTTGACGGGATGACTTCTTTGGCCGTATTTGTCGGCATAGGACTCTTTTCTATCATTATCTTGGGTATCGTCTTTTCAAGGCTTTACCGAAAAACGACAAAAGAGCTTACGTTCGTGCGAACGGGCTTTGGCGGCGAAAAGGTCGTCGTGGACGGCGGCGCGCTGATACTGCCGATACTGCATGATTATATCG
>CAUQOI010000077.1:0-9824 GCA_963519525.1 uncultured Campylobacter sp. | reverse complement strand
GGTAAAACCGGCGTAAAAAAGATAACCTCTTTTGACGCGAGCGATTTTCCAGTTCAGATTGCTGCCGAGATAACGGACTTTGACCCGCTTAGCGTGATGGATGCTAAGGAGGTCAAAAAAGTCGATAGATTTATCCAGCTTGGATTAAAGGCTGCTAAAGAGGCTATGGCTGATGCGAATTTTGACGAATTTGACGCTGAAAATTTTGGCGTTAGCTCGGCTGCCGGCATAGGCGGCTTGCCTAATATCGAAAAAAATTCCAATATCTTGCTTGAAAAAGGCTCAAGACGAATTTCTCCGTTTTTTATACCTTCTGCGCTAGTTAATATGCTGGGTGGCATAGTTTCGATAGAGCATGGCCTAAAAGGGCCCAATATCTCTAGCGTAACTGCATGCGCGGCATCTACTCACGCCATCATCGAAGCGGCTAAAACTATCATGGTTGGCGAAGCGCAAAAAATGCTAGTCGTAGGATCCGAGTCTACGGTTTGCGGCGTAGGCATCGGCGGATTTGCAGCTATGAAGGCGCTTTCTACTAGAAACGACGATCCGCAGACGGCATCAAGACCTTTTGATAAAGACAGAGACGGCTTCGTCATGGGCGAAGGAAGCGGCGCGCTCGTACTTGAAGAGTATGAAAGCGCCAAGGCTAGAGGGGCTAAAATTTATGCCGAGATAGTAGGATTCGGCGAGAGCGGAGATGCGTATCATATAACTTCGCCTTCACTTGAAGGACCGCTTTCTGCGATGAAAAAGGCCTTGAAAATGGCTGGAAATTTGCAGATCGACTACATTAATGCACACGGCACCTCGACGCCGACCAATGACAAAAACGAAACTGCAGCATTAAAGGCTCTTTTTGGCGGCAATGTACCGCCGGTTAGCTCTACTAAGGGGCAAACTGGACACTGCCTTGGCGCGGCTGGCGCGATAGAGGCTGTCGTATCCATAATGGCTATGAAAGAAGGCCTTATACCGCCTACTATCAACTACGCAACCAAAGACGAGGAGTGCGATCTAGACTATGTGCCAAACGTGGCTAGAAAAGCTGAGCTAAACGCCGTTATGAGTAACTCTTTTGGATTCGGCGGTACGAACGGCTCTATTATATTTAAGAAGATATAATGGCAAGTTATCTAGACTTTGAACAAGGTATTAAGCAAATAGATGATGACATCGCAAATGCAAGAATTCGCGGCGATGAACATGCGGTAGAAATTCTAAATAAAAATTTAGAAAAAGAGACCGCTAAAATTTACAAAAACCTTAACGAGTTTCAGCGCCTTGCTTTGGCTCGTCACCCGGATCGCCCTTATGCTATTGACTACATCAAAGGCATGATGAGGGATTACTATGAGCTTCACGGCGATAGAGCTTATCGCGACGATGCGGCGATAGTTTGCTTTATCGGCTATATAGGCTCTAAAAAAGTCGTCGTTATAGGCGAGCAAAAGGGCCGAGGAACCAAAAATAAACTAAAAAGAAATTTCGGCATGCCTCATCCAGAGGGCTACCGTAAAGCCTTGCGAGTAGCTAAAATGGCCGAGAAATTCGGACTTCCGATACTATTTTTGATAGATACTCCGGGCGCATATCCGGGCGTTGCAGCTGAGGAACGCGGTCAAAGCGAGGCAATAGCTAGAAATTTATTTGAATTTGCAAATTTAAAAACGCCGATGATAGCCGTCGTTATAGGCGAAGGCGGAAGCGGCGGTGCTCTAGCCATAGGCGTAGCCGACAAGCTAGCTATGATGCGAAATTCAGTTTTTTCGGTTATCTCGCCGGAGGGTTGCGCAGCTATACTTTGGAACGACCCGTCAAAACAAGAGCAAGCTACTAAAGCGCTGAAAATAACCGCTGATGATCTAAAAAGTTTAAATTTGATAGACGACGTCATAGAAGAGCCGATAAATGGCGCTCATAGAGATAAAGAGAGTGCAGTAAAAGCGCTCGCAAGCTATTTTATAACCGAGCTAGATAAACTTGAAAAGCTAAAAGTGGATGAGCTTTTAAACGCTAGAATAGCTAAAATCTTATCTGCAGGCGCATTTGAAGAGGGTAAATAGTGCTAAAAAATAGCACTCTTACAAAAAGTTTCTTGAACTTTTTGTAAGTTGCTTATTTATTTTTGAAGTATTTAAATTTATACGTGTCTTACATAAAATATCCGTACAGCCAAAAATAATCTTACTAAATTTAGTTTAATGGCTTCTTGGTGCTAAAATATCTGTTTTATGTTACGTAGAAAAATTATAAAATAGTATTTAAAAAATGCATTTATGTCAAAAGAGAGTTTGAAAAATAAATTTGGCTACATAAATTTTAAATTTGCAAATTTGAAATTTACCTGCTCGCCGCTTTTAAATTTATTCCGAAATATCCTTATCAAAATATTTCATCGATATTTTTTTAGTTTGCCTTCGGCTCGTAGCTCGTTTAATGCTTTTTTATTGCTTCTAGTAGCTCTCGGCATTACCTTTATGCACGATTGTGGCCGTATACACATCGTATCCTCGCCTGCTTCTATCAGCTTTATCGGGGCTTTTGGTGCTGTTTTTTGTAGTCGTAGAACATCACGGCGTCGTCTATCATGTCGTCGGCGCGCTTGGTGATTATGAGATTTATCTGGTCGCTTAGGTTGTCGGCTACGACGAGTCTTGTGCCGTATTTTTCGACGGTCGGTATTTATATGCTATTTACCGAGTGCGTGGAGCGGTTGCCCTTTAGATCGTCAAAACTCTTGATATCGTCGTTGTCCTCGCGTACGATGATCGCCGAGTATGAGTTCGTGTAAGGCACGGAGTAGTCGCATTTTTTCTTGCGCTCTTCGGTGATGCTTGCCTAGTTAAACACGATGTCTGCTTTGCCTACGTCAAACGCTGCTAACATAGCGTCCCGCGGGGCTTCGATAAATTTAGGCTTTAGTCCTAGTTTGTCTGCGACGGCTTTTGCTATCTCGGCGTTGTAGCCCATTAGTTCGTCTTTTCATTATGAAACGAAAACAGCTAATACACGCCCTCGGCCAGGATAGTGATCACGCCGTCATTTTTGATCTGCTCAAGCGATTTTGTGCTCACTAAATTTAAACAAACGGCAAGCGCCGACCTAGTTTTAAAATCTGTTTTAGCTTCGTGCTAACTCCTTTTATAAAATTTAAAAATAAAATCGTAAAAAATCGCGACCGCGATATAAATTTAAATTTGCCGCATCGATAAAAAGCCGACAAAGCCCGCCCAACCCAAAGCCCTTAACCTTCGCAAAGCTTGCCGCATGCGTCGGCGCGGCATCTGCTGCAATGAGTCATCTGTGCCATTGAGCCACCGATTAGCTTGCGCATGCCGCGAATTTCTTCATTTGATGGCGATTTGATATTTGCAAAAGGGGTATCATGCACGGGGATCATCGCCATGCAGTTCATGATATCGGCCTGCCACTCTTTGGCTTTTTTCGCGATTTCGGGTACGTGAGCCATATTTACGCCAGGGATTACGACCGTATTGATCTTTACGATCATGCGGGCTTCTTTTAGTTTACGGATCCCTTCCTCTTGGCGCGCCCCAAGAATTCTAGCGCCCTCTTCGCCGCGGTAAATTCTATTTCCGTGGCGTACCCACGCATAAATTTTGCCGCCCACTTCGGGCGTTACGGCATTGACCGTTACCGTCACGTGGCTCACGCCGATGCGCACGATATCATCCACGTGCTCGGGCAAAGATAGGCCGTTTGTGGATAAACAAAGTAGGGCGTGAGGGAAGCGGGCTTTGCATTTTTCAAAGGTAGACAAAGTCTTGTCGGCATCGCACATAGGATCTCCGGGGCCTGCGATACCGATGACCGAGATATCCTGTCTAAATTTAAATAGATTTTCCACGTATAGCGCGGCTTCATCAGGGCTTTGCACTCTCCCCGTTACGCCGGGGCGGTTTTCGTTGGCGCAGTCGTAGATGCGGTTGCAAAAATTGCATTGGATATTACAATGCGGCGCTACGGGAAGGTGCACGCGCCCGTAGGCGGCGGACGCTTTTTTGCTAAAGCAGGGGTGATTGTCGAAGGAGGGTTTGGCGAAAAAATTCATCAATCTTTTTTCCTTCCGAATTTGATGGCGTCCGCGTGGCAAACATTCATACAATCGCCGCAGTTCGTGCAGTTCATCTCGTCCGGTCTCGTGCCCATTTCGCATTTGCGCAAACAAGCGTTGCAGTTATCGCAGGCGCTCGTTTTATAAACGCGAAATATTGAAATTTTACGCAGCAGCTCCATTATGCCGCCGCTAGGACAGGCGAAGCGGCACCATAAATTTGCGACGATCAAGGATGCGGCGATAAGAGCTACGACGACGGCAGTGCGAACTGCCCAGTACCAATCTGAAAATTTAAAGGACATGATGACGGCGTTGAGATACTCGTCGCTGGTGCGGATAGGGATCATAACGCGAGGGTTGCCGTAGATAAAATATACGCCCGCGCTAAGCAAAACGGCTAGAACCATGCCTATTTGTGCATATCGTAGCTTCCTGTTATTTTTTAGCTTGAGATTAAAAGCGGCAAATTTGCCGAGCATTTGATTTACGAATCCGCCCGGGCAAAGCCAGCCGCAAAACGCGCGCCCAAGGAAAATAACCAGCACGGGGATAAATAGCCAAAAGCCGAAAAACACGGTCGCGATCCGCCCCCAGCACGTGACGATCGGACAGGATTGGCAGTTTACGAAAGGCACTATAAAAGGGCATCTAAAAATCCCGTAATACGCCCATTGCCCGATCGCACCGATAAAAATCAGCTGCACCAAGCGACGAATTTTAGTTAGCCTAGAGGCTTTTTTCATCTTTGCCATATTTACTATACTAAACATCTTTTACACCAAACCTTTCTATGAGTTCAAGCCCGCGCGCCGAATGGATGGAGGTAAAGCCGTGCTGCTCGAAAATTTCCTGCCCCTCCACGGAGCAGACGAAGTCCGCAAAGTCATCGGCAAGCTTCTCGTCTTTTACGTATTTCATGATATTTAGCGTAAAGGTAAGCGGCCCCGGCGGGATGAGTTTCTCGTCGATAGGCATATATTCGATTTTGTCTTTAAACCTATCGTGCGTCGTTAGGCGCTTTTCGATGATGGACGCATCGCCCTTGCCATCTACGAGATCGCACATCATCTGGATGACGCATGAGCCGTTGGCGACCATATTTTTCATAACAGACTCGGTAAGACCTGAATTTTTCAAAATTCCCTTTACCGGTCCGCTACCAGGAGGCGATGCCCTTAGCGGCAGCATCACTCGCACGCCGGGCTCTGCCAAATCCTTCAGATCGTGAACGCCCGCGGGATTGCCCTTTGGCACTACTAAAACGTAGTCGGTAAAACATAGCGGTCTAAAGCGGAGGCTAAGGCCAGCCTTACGCAGTTTTTGAGACAGCTCCAAAACGCGGGCGCCGAAAACCTCCGTCTTGCCCTGCAGGGCAAGCAGCGACTTTCCGAGCGCACCCGCAAAGGCGCCGGTGTACTGGATATTATGTCCCGTTTTGGACTCATAAATGGCGTTTAGCTCGTTAAATGCTTCGGACAGCCCTCCGCACGACCAAACCTGCAGCGAATCAGGCTTAAACGGCGTGAAGCCTGCGAGCATCGATTCGGGCCCGGCGATGGCTGCCGCTGCCAAAGCTCCTTTTAAAAAGCCGCGACGAGATTCGTCTATCTCCTTAAATTTCATGCAACCTCTCCTTTCTTTGGTTTGTTTTTAAATTTAAAAAATTCTTCATTTCAAAATTTCAAACAGCATTGATCAAAGTAGCTCGATAAACGCTTCCAAGCGCGTGCGTATCTGCCCGACGTCTTGTTTTGAATAATCGGTCTCTAGCGACATATAGTTCGCTCCCGCTTCGCGGCTCGCCTCTTTGATCTTATTGGTCTCGATCGCGTAGGTATGACAGCCGCTTAGCACAACGTCGATGACGCCGTCTGCGGCATAATCGCGCACGAAATTTTTAATGACCTCGGAGCGCGCATTATTTTGATACATTACCGAACACGGAATTTTAAGGTAGCGCTCGGCGATATTTGCGACCAGATCGCCTTCATGTCTTGCCCGCCCACATCTATGACGGTGCAGTCTTGCTCAAATAGAAAGTGTGCTCCAAGGACATGGCATAAAATTTCGCTCATGCTAAGCCGCGCGTACTCTATGCTAACGCACCCGTATCCCATGGCCGTCACGAAGCCCTCGCCGTAGCCTTTTTGCTCCAAATTTTGTTTGATCTGGCGCGCGACCTTGACCGCGCTAAAGCCGCTTGGCAGCAAAAAAGCTCGCAAAATTCGCCGCACTCGTCCATAACGGCGACCTTTAACGACGCACCGCCGATGTTGGTACCGATAAAATGCATACTCTGATCCGTAGAAAATTTTCCGACACGCGGAACTTCGTTAAACTCAAGCTCAAATTTGTGCTCGGGTTTGGGTAAATTTGCAAAAACCGTAATGAAGATAAAATTTATGCAAACGTAAATCGCGACCGCGATCTGCTTTGGTTGAAATTATAGCCAAAATCGTGCGTAAAAAGCGAGGAAAAATTAAAAAATATTTTTTTGCGCGTTAAATTTGAGATTTTTGACGGGACGAGCGAGGGTAAAATTTGACGATGGAAATTAATATACGGCGTCAAATTTGAAGATAGGTTTTGAGGTAAGCGGCAAGCAAATTTGATCGTCGTGAGGGGCGAGAGCAGGCTATCAAATTTGGCTGGCGCAGCATGTAAGTTTAGCCCGGTCAAAAACGGGCTAAAATGCTAAAATCCTACCGACTAAAAAGAGCCAACCTACCGATAAACCTCGCCGTCGATGATCGCCATAGTTTTGTTATCTTTACTGCGCGGCAGAGTGTAGAAAAAGCTGTGGCGAACGACCGTACCGTCGTCGTATTTTAGCGTTAGCTCGCCTTGATCGAGCGTGTATGAGCCCTCGTCGCTACGTGATTTTGAGCTGCCCCCGTCTATGCTGCCGCCTGGGGTACCCGAGGTTGCCATAGCATACGACGATCCGCCCGAGCTAAAGCGCCCTTTGCCGTCAAAGCAGTAGTATCCGCTCACGCCTACGCTCACCGTATCGCTGCCGCCCGACCAGCCGTACAGGGACGACGAGCTGTCCTTGCGAAACGAGAAGCACTCTTTTGGCATTTGGCTTGAAATTTGCGCCTGAAACATATAATACCCCGTACCGATTGAGTTCCACAAAAAGGTACAGTCGTCGTTCTCGCAGTAGTAGCTCGTGTCGTAGTCGTCGTTGCTGGTTATCGTTAGGATGCCGTCTTTGACCTTATACGTACCGTCGATGCGCGTGCGCCAGTCGGGCTTTTCTAGGTGGCTCGCGTAGGTGCCGTCGTCGCGTAGGTAAAAGGAATAATCCTCGCTCGTGTTTAAAAGCATGTTAAATTTCGTACCGCCAAATACCCCCGAGCCTTTTTTGCTTGCTCCGGCGCTACTATGTTTGACGCTAGAGTCCTTTGCGGATTTTGCGGATTCGGCCGAATTTGAGCTTGATTTGCTTGCTTTAGCTTGCGTGCTATTTGCGCTTTTTTTAAAGATGAACAAGACCTCTTGCCCGTCCGCGACTTGTTTGTATTCGAGCATGCCGTCTTTTAGCCAAAACTCGCCCAGCCCTTTAGCGCTAAGCGCGTATTTGCCGCCGCCTAAACTTTCGTAGCCGCTTTTGCCCGCACTATTGTTGCACGAACCGTCCGGGTTTACGCCCACGATGCCTACCGTCGCTTCATCGCCGTTGATCTCAAAAAACGAGTCGCCGAAGCACTTTTGTCCCGCGACTTCAAAGCTCTGCCCCTGCGCCTTTAGCGAGACTAGCTCCCATCTGCCCTCGATCTCGCTTAAATTTGACCCGCCGAGGCCGGCTTGATTTACGGCGCCGTTTACGATGCCGGCTAAATTTACCTCGTCTTTTTTAAAGGTAAATACGATTTCGCCGCTATCCGTGCCTTGTTTGTATTCGAGTGAGCCGTTATTTAGCCGTAGCTCGCCGCCGCCAAGCGAGTATCTGCCGCCGCCTAGACTTTTTAGAGCGAAGTTTTGTTCGGCTTTTTCGCAGGATTTACCGCCATCGCTGCTTAGGCTTAGGCGCGTGCTATCGCCGCTAGCCTCGATAAAAGAGTCTTCAAGGCACTTTTGGCCTGCCGTTTTAAATGTCTGTCCCTGCGCCGTAACCGAAACGATGCTCCACCTGCCCTCTATCTCGCTAGCGCTTAAATTTAACCCGAGGCAAAGCGCCGCGAGGATTGCGAAAAATTTAAATTTAGCCATATTTTTCCTTTCGTAAATTTTTAAGCCGTCTGCGGCGGTTTTGCCTCCGGCTTTTTTGTTATCAAATTTGCCCTGGTTTTACGCCGATGGTTTGCTATTCGTCCAAAAAATATATCGCGCCGTCGACGACCGCTCCGCCTGCCTTGCCTTCGCTAGTAGGCGGGATGTAAAAAAAGCTATGTCTCTGCGTCCGCCCGTCGTCGTATCTGAGCGTGAGCTCGCCCGCATCTAGCGTATATGAGCCCGCGCTACTGCTAGATCTTGTTCCGCCGCCGCCCACAGTGCTCATGGCGGCGGAGGAGTAGGCCCAACTGCCGTCCTTGAAGCGACCTTTGCCGTCAAAATCATAATATCCGCTCACGCCGCCGCCCACGATATCTGTGCCGCCTGAGGCGTTGTAAACGGACATGGAGCCAACGGCGGTGAATGAGTAGCTGCCCTTTGGCACTTCGTTTAAAATTTGAGCGTTAAAGAGATGGTATCCGCCGTCGCTCCACAAAAACGTGCAATCCGCATCCTCACAGCTATATGTGCTTTGCTCGCCGTCGTTACTCGTTTGCGTGATCTTTTTGCCGTCTTTTTTATACGTGCCGTCGATGCGCGTGCGCCAGTCGGGCTTACCAAGGTCGTCGCAGTAGGTGCCGTCGTCGCGCAGATAAAAGGATATGTCGGTATTGGTGTTTATGAAGAACCACTTGCCCGCAAACACGCCCGTGCCTTTTTTGGTGGCTTTTGCGTCGCTATGCTTGACGCTAGGGTCTTTTTCGGGTTTTGGGGTTTTGCCTAAATTTGAGCTTGATTTGGCTTGCGCCTGATTTGAGCTAGCCTGAGCCGCGCGGCTTTTTTTAAAGGTAAACAAGACACCGCCCGCGCTTTGTTCGTATTCGAGCGTGTCGCCCTTTAATCTAAATTCGCCCGCGTCGTTATCTAGCGCATACCTACCTGCGCCGAGGTTTTTGTAGCCGCTTTCTCCCGCGCCGGTTTTGCACGTGCCGTCCGGATTTGCCGCTACGATACTGACCGTTGCTTTGCCGCCTGCTATCTGGAAAAACGAATCCTCAAAGCACTTTTGGCCTGCCGTTTTAAACGTCTGCCCTTGTGCTGCGACCGAGTCGATCTCCCATCTGCCCTCTAGCTCGTCCGCGCTCAAATTTGAGCCGGTTGCGGTTGCCACGGCTTTGTTTGCGGCCGCGTCTTTTTTGAAAGAAAAGACGATAAAATTGCCGCCGTCTAAGGACTGCTTTACCTTTAGCGCGTCTTTTTCTAGCCAAAACTCGCCGATAGGACCCAGCGCGTATTTGCCAGCACCCATGCTTTTAAAGGCGTAGCTTGCCGCGCCGCTTTTGCACGCGCCGTCCTCGCCTACGGAGCTAAGACCTAGCTTTGCCTCGCGGCCGCTAACCTCGAAGAACGAATCTTCAAAGCACTTTTGCCCCGCCGTTTGCACCTCCTGCCCGTCTATGTTTGCCGAGACGATGCTCCACCTGCCCTCCAGCTCGCTAGCGCTTAAATTTAACCCGAGGCAAAG
>CAUQOI010000076.1:0-9838 GCA_963519525.1 uncultured Campylobacter sp. | reverse complement strand
AAAACGTAATATCTCGCGCTTCGCGTGAAATTTACGAATTTTTTATCTTTGTCGTAGCCAAGCTTTACTCTGACCCAGCGAGCGGCTTCGGTGATGATATTTACCGGGCAAACCCAGCTGCAAAAGGCGCGCGGAGCGACAATCGCGTAAAAAGCAAACACGATAGCGGCTCCGACAAGCGCACCCGAAGCGATACTAAAACTAGCTAAATATAGCTGTAAAACGGCAAACGGATCGCTAAGAGGAACGACTCCGAAAAGCAAAGACGAGCTGAGATTGCCTTGTAAAATTTTAATTCCGTAGTAGTTGCTCGCAAAAAACAGCCCTAGGATCAAAATTTGACTTATCCTTCTTAAAATCAAATATTTCATAGCAAATCTCCGCTATTTAGGTAGTCGTTTAGCTTTTTCTCGTCGGTTTTAAACTCTTTTGGCTCAGCGTCTTTTAGCTTTTTATCCGCGCCCTCGACCCAGCCTTTTACGTACTGTTCGTTGCTAGAACCAAGCCCGATCTCGCGCGGAAGCACGAATATAGAAGCTTTTGGCGTCACGCAAACTTGCTCGCACATGCCGCAACCCGTGCAGTAGTCGGCGTCCACGACAGGTTTAAAAAACGCGTGCTTTTGCGTGCGTTCGTTACGGACGTATTCAAGCCTTAACGCTTTATCTATCAAAGGACAGGCGCGGTAGCAAGCGTCACAACGAAGCCCCTCGTAAGCGATGCAAAAATTTGGATCCAGCACAGCGATACCCATTTGCGCTTTGTTTATATTTAGCTTGCCGTTATATTCGCTCACTAGCTTCGTATCTAGCGCGCCGGTCGGACAGGCGACCGTGCACGGGATATCCGGACACATATAGCAAGGGATATTTCGCGGAGTATAAAACGGAGTGCCATAAGGCAATCCGTCGTCTAAATCCGCAAGCTTAAGCGTATCCCAAGGACAGGCTTCTACGCACAGTCCGCAGCGTATGCACTCGCTAAGGAAATTTTTCTCCTTTAAAGCACCCGGCGGCCTGATGAGTAGAGTTTGGGCTTTAGCCGTCGTTTGCGTACTCCAGATAAAGCCGCCCGCGAGAACCAAACTAATCGCTTTTAACCCAAATTTTAAAGCCTCTCTTCTATTTTGCATTATTAAGCCTTGTAAATTTTAACCGCGCATTTTTTATAGTCGGTCTCTTTTGAGATCGGGCAAGTCGCATCTAGGCAGACTTTGTTAATATACACGTTTTCATCGAAAAATGGCACGTAAACTAGTCCCGAAGGGGTTTTGTTTCGTCCGCGCAGATCCAGTCTTGCTTTTACCTTACCGCGGCGAGACTCGACCCAAACTACGTCGTTATGCTGTAAATTTAGCTTAGTCGCGTCGTGCTCACTCATATAGCAAAGAGCCTCAGGTACGGCGCGGTAAAGCTCAGGAACGCGCATAGTCATAGTGCCGGTATGCCAGTGCTCCAAGACGCGGCCCGTGCATAGCCAGAAAGGATACGTAGTATCAGGCATCTCGCACGGATCCATATAAGGGCGGAAGAAAATTTTAGCCCTATTTGCGATAGAAAATTTCTCGTCTCCGCTAGTTACTTTGGTCAAATCGCCTTTTTGCAACTTGGCTTTTTTATTTCCGTAGAATGCAAACTGCTTGCCCTCCTCGGCAAATTTTTTGGCATACGGATCATATTTGGCGTTAAATCTCCACTGAGTTTCTTTGCCGTCTACTACAGGCCATCTTAGACCGCGCACTTTGTGATAGGTATCAAAGTCGGCTAGATCGTGTCCGTGACCGGAGCCAAATTTGCGGTAATCTTCCCAAAGGTATTTTTGGATGAAAAATCCGTATCCCTCAAATACCTTGCCGTCCGAGCCGACGATTTTTCTACTGTCGCCGAAAACTTCAGAGTTATCGAAATCTTCCATTATCGCGTCTTTTGCAGGGTAGCTCTTAGCCTCTTCGTTTGCGAAAAGCACGTAAAATAGCGTATCTTCTTCGCTATAACCCATGGCTTTTGCCTCGTCTAGCACGCTTGGAAGCGTTAGCTTATCGTCCACTTTTTGTTCGCCCCAAACCTCTTTTAGCTTAAAGCGCTTAGCAAATTCTAGCATTTGCCACGTGTCGCTCATCGCTTCGCCTACCGGAAGGACTTGCTGACGCCAGTGCTGTGTTCTACGCTCGGCGTTACCGTATGCGCCCCATTTTTCGTATATCATTGCAGTTGGCAGGATAAGGTCGGCGACCTTAGCCGAGATGCCCGGATACGGGTCTGAGACGATGATAAAGTTATCCATCTCGCGAGCGGCTTTTATCCAGTGGTTTGCGTTTGCGGTGTTTTGCCATGGGTTATTTACCTGCACCCACGCCCATTTCATCTTTCCATCTTCCATATCGCGCATCATTTTTACGTAGTGGGAGGCGACTTTCGGATTTAGCGTGTTTTTAGGCAGTTTCCAAATTTTCTCGCTTATTTCGCGGTGTTCGGCGTTATCTACGACCATATCCGCAGGCAAGCGATGAACGAAAGTACCGACCTCGCGTGCCGTTCCGCATGCGCTTGGTTGTCCAGTTAGCGAGAAAGCGCCCTCGCCCGGTTTTGCTTGTTTACCAAGAAGCATATGTACCATATAGGCTTGCTCGTTTACCCATGTACCGCGTTGGTGCTGGTTAAAGCCCATTGTCCAAAAGCTAACTACTTTTCTACCTTTTTCGATGTACCAGTCGGCTAGTTGCTTTAGTTTTTTCTTAAATTCTTCCAAATCCTCGTTTGGATCGCCTTTTATTAGCGGAGCGGAGAAGTCAAGCGTATAAGGTTTAAGAGCTTCTTTAAATTCCTCAAACGTGATTTGCCAGTGTTTGCCCGCGGTAGCCGTATTTTTATTTTCCATCACGTCACCCTCTTTATAGCCTAGATAGCCCAGAGTCACGCCCTCGTTTTTGCTTAGTTTCTTATGAAGCTCCGTCTCCACGACATCTTTTTCGTTTGAGTAGTTAGGATGATTTGGATTATTTCTAAGCCCGTAGCCGATATCTACCGGTCCCGTCGCAAATACGCAGTGGCTATTTACGTAGTCCCAATCGATGGCTTCAGGATGATTATAAACGATCTCGTGAGCGATATAGTTCCAGATAGCTACGTCGCTTGACGGAGCAAAGATAATCTCCGTATCGGCGATATTTGACGTTCTAGTCGAATACGTGCTTAAATTTACGACCTTTACGCGCTCAGGGTCGCTTAGCTTTTTATCGCTGACGCGCGCCCAAAGTATCGGGTGCATCTCGGCCATATTAGCGCCCCAAGCCACGATAGTATCAGTTAGCTCGATGTCATCATAGCAGCCTGCTGGCTCGTCTATACCAAATGTCTGCATAAAGCCAGTGACCGCGCTTGCCATACAGTGGCGAGCATTCGGGTCAATAGAGTTGCTTCTAATACCCGCTTTCCATAGTTTGACGGCTGCATAACCCTCTAAAATAGTGTATTGACCCGAGCCGAAAACGCAGGCTGAATGCACGCCGTTTTTCTTCATGGTCTCTTTATATTTTTCAGCCATGATGTCAAAGGCTTTTTCCCAGCTTACCGGCTTAAATTTGCCTTTTTTATCAAATTCGCCCTTTTCGTTCACGCGCAAAAGCGGCTGAGTGATGCGGTCTGCGCCGTACATGATCTTGGCGTTAAAGTAGCCCTTGATGCAGTTTAGGCCGCGGTTTACCGGCGCCTCAGGGTCGCCCTTGACTGCTACGATTTTGCCCTCTTTGGTTGCGATCATTACGCCGCAGCCCGTTCCGCAGAACCTACATGCGGCTTTATCCCAGCGCCAGCCCTTTTCGGCGGCGTTTTGCGCAGCTGCCATAGAACTAGGCAGCGCTATACCGGCACTCGCGCAAGCAGCAGAAGCGGCGGCGCTTTTTATAAAATCTCGTCGATCCATTTTCTCTCCTCGTTTATTTTTTAAGATAGTTCTTAAAAATCAGGCGGATATTAACCGTTACAACCTAAATTTAAGTTGATTAAAAATAACTAGTTCTTTGGCAATATTTGGAATTCAAATTAAGACCAAAATTATCCTTATTTCGCCTATTTTAGGGCTAGTGCTTAAAAATACGAATAAATATCAAATTTTATATTTACAAAATTTGATATGTTTTTTGATAACAAAACCCATAATATCTCAGAAACTTTTTTTAAAATATAAATTTAACGTGTAAAATCGTAACATTTTTGCATTGTAAATATAAAGCTTTATATCAAGTCGAAAAACACCTATCTATTTTTAAATTTAAGCTTTTAAAAGCGCTAATTTTAGGCTAAATTATCAAAGGTATAAAATTTATTAAAATTCAAGACCGTAAAACTCGCAAATTTGAAATTTGATCAAATTTGAGCTATATATTTAAGTTTTATTTTTAATTTTTAAAATATAAATATAAATTAAATTTTACCTTTTGTTTTTGGCGATGCCAGCATCTTTAAAGCGCAAATTTAATAACGCGGTGTAAAATTCGGTCAAATTTAGCCAAGGAAAAAACATGCCGCGACCGACAAATAAAATAGACCTGCTAAACGCTTCGGAGACAAATTTTAAAAAACTTTTATCGCTGATTAATAGCCTGAGCGAGGCGCAGCAAGAGGCTAAATTTGACTTCGAGGATAGAGATAAATGCGTCCGAGATGTGCTTGCGCACCTTTACGAGTGGCACTTGCTTTTGATAAATTTCATCCAAAAAAACTTAAGCGGCGAGCGCAGCGCGTTTTTGCCGCAACCGTACAATTGGAAAACCTACCCGCAGATGAACGCGCAAATTTGGCGCAAGCACCAAGATACGCCGCTTTGTGAGGCTAAAGCGCTGCTAGCGCAAACCCACGAAAAAGTAATGGCGCTTACGGCAAATTTTAGCGACGAGGAGCTTTTTACTCGCGGGCATTTTGATTTCACGGGTAAGCTAAATCTAGCCTCCTACGTCGCCGGCAGCGCCTCGTCACACTACGACTGGGCGATAAAAAAGATAAAAAAACATAAGAAAAGTTTGGAAAATTAGTTTGCGGCTTTCGTTAAATTTAGACCGAATTTCACGCGTTTGCAAACGGATTAAATTTATGCGGGCGCGGGCGGATTTTGATTACTACATTTGCGGCGCAAATTTGATTTTGTATCAATTTTAAGCGATTTTAAATTCAGCGTAGCTAAATGGGGCGAATTCATATATTAAATTTACCGCGTGTTTTGCGTAAATTTAATCCATAAGCGTCGCAAGCAGATTAAACCGAACGCATAAATTTAAACCGCATGCGAGCCTTAAAGCAAATTTAGCCATAGTCGCAAGAGCGCAGTAGATTTGCCCGAAACTCGCAGCCTAAGCGCCGAAAAATAAAACGTAAATTCGCCGCTTGAGTTAAATTTGCGCGGATCTTTTAAGGCTAAATCCGCGCCGAAAAACGCAAAAATTAAACCCGTAAATACGGCGTAAGGGTTAAATTTGACTCGGTTTGCTCTCGCGTTTTTTAAATTTAATGCGGCAAAACGCACGGATAAGAAGCAGTTTGCGGTGCGTAGCTTGCAAAACGCTTTAAAACCGTATCAAAAAAATGGCTCGGTAGATTTTCGGTTTTTCGTAAATTTAAACGCCGAGTAAATCCGCGCTCTAAACAAAACTCGCAGCAACTAAAACCGATTGGGATAAATTTATAAAATTAAACGAGCAAATTTAAAATATATTCAAAAATACTCCCAAAAATACTAAATGAAAGCAAAAACTTTGCGTCGCGCCCTATTTGAGTTTATTTTCGGCGGATAAACCGCGGGCGCACGCGTTTTAGCGCCGCGAAAAGGCGTTTTAAACTCCAAAATTAAATTTACGGCTTACGTCAAATTTATGCGGGTTTATTAGGCTAAATTTACACCCCAAACGTAAAAATCAGATAAAAGGGTAGCGGACGCGTTAAATTTGCGTCCGCGTTAGAGCGGTTAGTTTAGAAGGTTAAATTTATACCCTAGTTGTAGCCAAAGCTCGTTATTATCGGTCTTTCTAACGGCTCCTCTGGTATCAAAGTTCTTTCTCTCAAGGGCCGTGTAGGTGACGCTTGCGCTTAGCCCCTTGACCCACGGCATATCGTAGCTAGCCTGCGCCGCCCAGCCTTGGACGTTCATATGCGTATTAGCCGCGGTCGGACCGGCGTTGCGATGAGGGGCGTCTTGTCTGCCTTTTACTAGATGTAGTTTTGCTTTTAAGCCCTCGACGCCCGCGTCTTTAAAGTCGTACTCAAACAAAAGCTTATGCGTATTCATACCCGCATAGCCCGTAAACACGAAAGGTCCGCGGATAGGAAGCAGCGTGTATGAGCCAGGGCCGTTACCTAGGCCAAACGCCAAAGCGTCGTTATCGCCGACGGTCGTATAGGCGTAAGAGGCGCTAAAGCCAACAAAATCATAAATCCCCGCCCTTAGGCCGATCATATTTCCGTCGTAGTTTAGATCCTCTAAGCCTCTTGTGGTGCGAGAGCCCTTGTACATCGCGTCAAAACCAAGCTTAAAGTCGCCGACGGGTACTTTATAGTTAGCCTCGGCTAGGTAGAAGTTGATGTCGCCTTGTAGCGCGCCGCGCCTAAGATCGGTTACTCTAGCGTATGCGCCTGTTAGTTTTAGATTCGGGATGCCTTGATTTATGACCGCGCCGGTAAAGATATTGTCAAACTCGTGCGCCACTGGTCCCATGCCGCCCACTACGACTCTATCTTTAAAATGCGGAGCGCGCCCCTCTTTGCCGCCTGCTACGACGGCGCTTCTGCCTTGAAATTTATAATACCAGCCGCCGATCAAGGTAGTGTTTGGTATGTCTTTATTTACGATTGTTAGACCCTCAAACGCCTCTTTAAACGCGCGCGTCGGATTGCCCGCTACTAGCGGAGTATTTACGTATTGACGGCCGAATTTTATATCGGTCTGCCCTATGCCGTAGCCTAGGTATGCCTCAGACATTACCGCGCCTTGCGTTCTCCACTCTTTGTCGTATAGAGTGCCGCTTTTTCTCATGCTGTTAAACGGCAAGAAGTTGCCCTGTCCCGTAACGCCGAGCCTAAAGCCGTAAAACGGATCGGTCACGTAGCCAAGCTCAAGCTGTATAGACGTCAGCTGCTCGTCGTGTATCGGCGCTCGTTCGTCTTTTTGATCCGCGTAGGTAGCCTGGATCTTGCCCGCTAGTTTTCCTTTGGTAAACGCTTCCCCAAAGGTATCGGCTGCGTTTGCGGCGCCCAAAAAGCCAAGCGCCAAAACGGCGGCTAAACTTAGTTTTGCTAGTTTCATAAAAACTCCTTGGTTAAATTTAGCGAATTTACGTTCCGCAGATTTAATGCGGAACATTAATTTTTTTATTTAAGGATTATAGCACAGAAAATAATAAAATTCGCGTTAGATTTGTGATATTTGCTAAAAATATCGCCGATTTTAGGCAAATTTACACGACGGCGCGCTCTTTAAGCAATGTATAAAGCTTGATCGTCGATATAAAAAACGTCACGATCGCAGGCCCCAAAATAAGCCCCCAAAAGCCAAAGGTCGTTATGCCCGCGATCATCGAAAAAAACAGCAGCAGTTCGTTTATTTTAGTAGGGATTTTGACGAGCCTATCGTTGATAAATTTAATCACAATCGGCTTTAAAAACGTATCTGCGACGATGGAAATCACGACGATGGTATAGACGGCGATGACGATCGCGGCCGCGGTGTTGCCGTTAGCAAACTCGTAAAGGCTGATCGGTCCCCACGCGAGCAAGCCGCCAACGACTGGCACAAGCGAGGTAAAGGCAAAGAGTATGCCCATCAAAAAGCCGTTGTAGCCGTAGGAAATCGTGATGATAGCAAAGAGGCAACCCTGCAAAATCGCGTTTAAAACGATAGAGTAAAGCACGACGCTCATGACGTTGGCCACTTCGCTGAGGATAAATTCGCTCTCGCTCTCCTTCATCGGAAGCGCGCTTTTTAGGTAGCCCACGAGCTCGCTGCCGTAAAGCACCGCAAAAAAGAAAAACACGAGGATAAAAATCATGTCGATGAGAAATTTCACGCTTGACTTGCCGATGCCGCCAAGGCTAGAAAGCACGTTGCTAGATATCGCTCCGACGTCGATGTCGGCGATCATCTCTTTGATTTTAGGCTCTAGAAATTTGATCGGTTCGGGTAGCTGAAAATTCCCGCTTTGAAAATAATTTAGCGTGTTTGTTATGTAGCCGGTGTTAAAGTTTGCGGCGTGTTTGGCGATCTCGATCACGGCGTACAAAAGCGGCGCAATAAATAGCGAAAACAGCGCTAGCGTCGTAAGAGCCGCCGAGAGCGTTCTTTTGCCCTTCGTTAGCTGCAAAAATTTGACGTTTACGTTTGAGGTGGCGACGGCTAGCAAGGCGGCGATAAAGATGTTTAGCAAAAACGGCTTGAAAAGGTACACTACTAGCGCCAACGCGCAAAGAGCGAAGATACCGAAAAACACTCGATTATTCATTTTTTTCCTTTGAGGGGCTTATTATATCAGATTTTACGGGGTTTTGCGGACGGTCGGGTAGCGGACGAGGCGGCTTTGGCGCGGCTGATAAAATCGGTGCAAAATTTGAGCGGATTAAATTTCGTAAGCACCTTTAATCCGAGCGCATAGCAAAAATACGGTCAAATTTGACGGCTAAATATCCAAACGGCGGCAAATTTAAAAGCTCAAATTTGCTTGGATAAAATTTAGCAAAAGGCGACCGACTCAAAAGAGCCAAATTTGCCTCACTCCTCAAACAGTCCCTTTTGCGTATCTGCGTCAAATTTGAGCTTAAACACATCGTAGGCTTTTGCGCTTGCTAGCCTGCCTTTGGCGGTGCGCTCGATGTAGCCGTTAGCGAGCAGATAGGGCTCGATCACGTCCTCGACCGTGCCCTCGTCCTCGCTCAGAGCCGCCGCGATCGTGCTTAGACCCATCGGGCGGCGTTTAGCGGCGAGCAGGATTTCTAGGTACTTGATATCCATCTCGTCAAAGCCGATGTCGTTTACGCCAAGCGCGTCCAGGGCCTCTTTGGCGCGAGGCTGCGAGATGATCGCTTCGTCGTTTACCTCGGCGAAGTCTCGTATGCGCTTTAGTAGCCGTAGCGCGATCCTAGGCGTAGCGCGCGAGCGGGCGGCAACCTCGAGAGCGGCGGCTTTTTCGCACTCTTTGCCAAGCTTCACCGAGGCGATCTGCACGATACGAGCTAGTTCCTCGCGGGTATAAAACTGCAGCCTAAAATCCATCCCAAAGCGATCCCGCAGGGGTGCTGAAATCATTCCCGCGCGCGTAGTAGCACCGATCAGCGTGAATTTAGGTAGGTCGATCTTGATAGTCTGCGCCGCAGGCCCGGAGCCGATGATGATGTCTAGGCGAAAGTCCTCCATCGCCGGATATAGCACCTCTTCGATAGCAGGACTCAAGCGGTGTATCTCGTCGATAAACAGCACGTCGCCCTCCTGGAGATTGGTTAGCACCGCGGCCAGATCGCCGCTTTTTTCTATCATAGGCGCGGCCGTCATCTTTATGCTAACGCCCATTTCGTTTGCGATGATGTGTGTCAGCGTCGTCTTACCAAGGCCCGGCGGCCCGTAGAAAAGCACGTGGTCTAGGCACTCGCCGCGCTTTTTGGCTGCCTTTATAAATACGCCTAAATTTTGCTTGATTTTTTCCTGTCCGATGTAGTCCTCAAAGCGCGTGGGGCGCAGCGACACCTCAAAATCGTTTTCAAAGCTTATTTTTTCTATTTCGACTATTCTATCCATTTTTTTCGGCTCTGTTTTTCGTAAATTTGCCGCATTTTACAAAATTTTGGGTAAGTTTTGGCTTTGGGCT
>CAUQOI010000075.1:0-9874 GCA_963519525.1 uncultured Campylobacter sp. | reverse complement strand
GAGGCAAACAGACTCAGATTTGACTTCTCGCATCCAAAGGCAGTGACGGCGGAGGAGCTAACGAAGATCGAAAATTTCGTCAATGCCGCGATTAGCGAAAACATAGAGGCAAAAACGGAGATAATGGACATCGAGGATGCCAAAAACAGCGGCGCGATCGCGCTATTTGGCGAGAAGTACGCCGACAAGGTGCGCGTGCTAAGCTTCGGCGAGGTTAGCAAGGAGCTTTGCGGCGGTACGCACGTGGCAAATTTAAGCCAAATCGGCGCGTTTTTCATCACTAAAGAAGGCGGCGTGAGCGCGGGCGTGCGCAGGATCGAGGCCGTGTGCTCTAAGGCCGCGCTAAATCTAGCAAAAGCCTGGCGCGGCGAGATCGAGGAGCTAAAAACCGAGCTAAAAAGCGCCGAGCCGATGAATGCGGTAAAAAAACTAAAAGCCGAAATAAAAAGCCTAAAAGACAAGACCAAGCAAGCCAAAGACGCACACGCGCTAGCGGTGGTAAACGTAAACGAGACCAAGCTTTGCGTCGCGGTGCTTGACGGCGGCGACATAAAAGCCACGATAGACGAGTTTAAAAACGAGAACGAAAAGGCGGCGATCCTGCTCGTGCAAGTAAACGAAGAGGGCAAAATCGCTCTGGCCGCCGGCGTGAAAAATGCGGCTTTGAAAGCTGGCGAATGGGTCAAATTTACGGCGCAAATTTTAGGCGGAAACGGCGGCGGCAAGGACGACTTCGCAACCGCAGGCGGTAAAAACGTATTAGCGATCGAGGATGCGGTTAGGCAGGCGTTAGAGTTTGCTAAAACGAGGCTTGAAAAATAATCTCGCGTCGGTCAAATTTAATAAAACAGCTTAAATTTGACCGCGGTTTTGCGGCGTAAAATTTTAAAGCGAATTTGAGCTGGTTGCGGCAAGATCAAATTTGACGCCGCAAAGCAAATTTGGAAATTTGCATTTTACGAGCCGAGATAAAATTTAAAGGAAAATATAAGTTTATGAGTTTATTTTATTCGCGCATTTTGGCGTCAAATTTTGCCGCCGTCCGAGTAACTTTAGCGTGAGAAAATTTAAGATCAAAGGGGACAAATGCCCGAATTTAACATAGCTTTTGCAAAGATTAGCAACGCCCTACCCTTTATCCACATACTCTCCGTGGTTGTTTTTATCGGATTTCAAGCAAATTTTTTACTCATCGCTAAATTTTTTATGAAAAATATCGAAGGCGACACGCAAAAATACCAAACGATAATCTCTATGCTAAAGCGCCTGGGCTACGCGATCTACGGCTCGATCGCCGTCATGGGCGTAACCGGCGCGATACTAGCTAAGCAAAACGCGATCAAAAACGCCGATCCGATGCTAAATACGATTTTAACGACGAAATGGGCGATCTGGGGATTTTTGTTTCTAAACGTCATTTACGTCACGTACCGCCTAAACAAAGCCGCAAAATCCCTGCAAAATAGCGAATACGTCGAGCTTCACGAAAACCTCATAGTTACGATTTATTACTTCATCCCGCTAAACGTCGCATTTGCGCTGCTGGCTGCGTATCTGGGCGTATCTTACAGGGAGTTTTGATGATTATTTTGGCTTCGAGCTCGGTCACTAGAGCTAAGGTTTTGCAGGATCACGGAGTTAAATTTGAGCAATTTTTCTTCAACTACGACGAGAGCGGCGTAGATAGAAATTTACCGCCGCACGTTTACGTTCAAAAGATCGTCGCGGCAAAAAAAGAGCAGTTTTTAAAGGCAAACGACGGCGTAAAAAACGTCGTTTTCGCAGATAGCGTCGTAGTGTGCGACGGTAAAATTTTAGGCAAAGCAAAGGATGAAAAAGAAGCTTTTAAAATGCTAAAAATGCAAAGCGGTAGCACCGCTAGGATCGTGACCGCGATGATATTTTTAGGCGAGAAATTCGAGCTTTTTAACGTCAGCTTTGCCGAGTATAAATTTGCTAAATTTGACGAAGCCGACCTGCAAAACTACCTATCTGGCGATCTTTGGCAGGGCAAAGCCGGAGCCATGACGATAGAAAATTTCAACAAAAAATACATCCTAAGCCAAAACGGCGAAACTAGCACCGCAATGGGGCTAAACGTGAAAATTTTAAAGGCCTTTTTATGAGAATTTTAGCTTCGATTTTGTTCATTATCTTTGTTTCGCTGAGCGCGGCGTTTGTTTATCTTTATTCGCAAGTCACCTTTGACGCGTCAAACATCATCGATTTTAAGCCAAAGCTCACGACTCAAATTTACGATAGAAACGGCGAGCTCATCGCAAATATCTTTGACGAAAACAGGATCTACGTCAAGTACGAGGACATCCCGCCGCGCGTCATCGAGGCGCTGGTAGCGATCGAGGATACGAGCTTTTTTGAGCACGGCGGCGTAAACCCCGAAGCTATCACGCGAGCTATCGTCAAGGACATAAAGGCGGGCAAACTGGTCGAGGGCGCTAGCACGCTCACGCAGCAGCTCGTTAAAAACATGGTGCTAACCAGAGAAAAAAAGCTAACTCGTAAGGTTAAAGAGATGATCATCTCGATGAAGCTGGAAAACGAGCTAAGCAAAGAGCAAATCCTAGAGCGCTACCTAAACCACGTCTACCTCGGACACGGCTACCATGGCATCAAGACCGCGGCGAAGGGATACTTTAGAAAGGAGCTTAATGAGCTCACGCTAAAAGAGATCGCGATCCTAGTGGGCTTACCAAAAGCGCCTAGCACCTACGATCCGACTCGCCATCTAGACCTATCTCTAAGCCGCGCAAATAACGTAATCTCAAGGATGAACGCGCTAGGCTGGATCAGCGACGCCGAGTACAAAGCCGCGCTGGTCGAGCAGCCAGTAGTCTTTGACGATACGCTCACGCAAAACAAAGCCCCGTATATCGTGGACGAGGTGCTAAAAGAGGCCTCAAAGCGCTTTGAGGACATAAAAACCGGCGGCTACGTCATCGAAACCAGCGTTGATTTAAAGGTGCAAGATATGGCGTCCGAGGCGTTAAAATACGGCTACAACGAGATACTAAAACGTAACAAAGACGCAAACGCCAGTATCCTAAACGGCGCTATCGTCGTTACGCTACCTAAAACGGGCGAAATCCTCGCACTAGTAGGCGGCGTAGACTACGCCAAAAGCAGCTACAACCGCGCCACGCAGAGTATGCGCCAACCTGGCTCTAGCTTTAAGCCCTTTATCTACCAGATCGCCCTAGATATGGGCTACTCGCCGATGAGCAAGGCTGCCGACATATCAAGGGTCTTTAACGAAGGCAGCCAGTACGAGTGGCGTCCAAAAAACTACAGCGGCGGTTTCCAGGGCTATATCACGCTAAGAGAGGCTCTGCGTCAGTCGCGCAACCTCGCCACGATAAATTTACTCGACGAGATCGGGCTTGATACGGCGTATAAAAAGCTAACTGAGATGGGCTTTAAAAACATACCTAAAAACCTATCCATCGCGCTTGGCAGCTTCGGCATCTCGCCGTTAGAGTTTGCCAAATTTTACTCGATGTTTCCAAACGGCGGCGAGATCGTGGAGCCAAGCCTCATCAAACGCATCATAAACTATCAAAATTTAGAAGCGGTTTTTGAGCCCGAGCGGACGTTCGTCACCGAGCCAGAGCAGGCCTATCTGATGACCGATATGATGAAAACGGTCGTGGAGCGCGGCACGGGACAAAGCGCCAGGCTAAACGGCGTGCAAGTTGCGGGCAAGACCGGCACGACAAATAACAACATCGACGCGTGGTTTTGCGGATTTACGCCTGAGGTCGAGGTGGTCGTGTGGTACGGCAACGACGACAACACGCCGATGAGAAAGGTCGAGGGCGGCGGACGCACGGCGGCTCCGGTGTTTAAGAATTTTATGGAAAGCTATATGAAGGAGTATCCGCTAAAACAAAAAACCTTCATCGAGCCCGAAGGCGTCTTTCACACCGCGTACGAAGGCCTGATCGAGGTCTATACGAAGATCTCGCCGGTACCGAAGCAAGACGCGCAAGATACCCTAATCAAACAAGACGACGAGGGGCTGATTTTTTAGTTTGCTCAAAATGTCGGCTAGATTTGAGCTTTTACCGCTTAAATTTAGCCGCAACTTCCTCAAATTTAACCCCGCTTGACAAAGCTACGACAGCCTAAATCTTGCCTCAAATTTAAGCCCTGTTTTGTGGTCTAATTTGATTTTTCTCGTGGATGTAAGGCAAATTTAAGTTCGCTTCTTTATAGTTTAGTCGCGTTAAATTTAATGGCTATTTTTAGATACGCTAAAATTTTGAAGTCAAATTTAAACGAGCTAATTTTCCAAATCCGTCCAAATTTACAGCCGTATCGCGCCGAACAAAAATCGCGTCAAGAGCCGCTCAATTTTTAAATTACGCCTCATCCTTTGGGATATACGTACTTCGGTTAAACAGATAGCATGCCGCAAAGATAACCAGACAAGCCGATAATACGTTTGATCCGCCCAAAAGCAAACTTATCGTCTTTTCGTCATTTCTAGCGATCAGGGCCGCTACTATGAGTACAAGCGGATACAAGACCAAAGCAATGCTAGCTAAATTTTCAACTATAAAAATCGTCAAGCAAAGTCGCTGATTTTTTATGAAAAATTTGCTGTATTTTTTCATAGGATAGCTTTTTAAGTAAATTTTCGTGAAAAAATACGGCAAAATTAGCACCGCGGTAAGGTATGCAACTCCTAAGATGTTTCCTATAAAACCCGCAAACCACGAAACCATGAGAGCAACTCTGCTGATTTCGCGCTTTGGGCTAGACCGGACCCCCTGCACAGATCTACACCCTCGGGTGCAGGCTCGTATGAGCTTTTGTTGCAAGAGTAGCATACGGCAAAAACAAGCAAGCAAATCGGAGCTACGACAAGGCCGTATAAAAATCCATAAGCGGCATATCCGCCGCCACTATCCTTCACGAAAAACGACCCCATAATAAGTAAAATCGGGTACGAAATCAAAACTATGCTGGCAAAATTTTCTATCCTAAAAGCCAGGAAGCTATCCCACTGATCCCTCACGAAAAGATAGCTGTATCGCTTGGTTTGATCTCGTTTTAAAACATAAATCGTCCAGAAAATAGGCGCAACTATCATCACGGCGCCCCGAATATAGCTAAAAATTTCAGGCGGCAATTCTATGTCGTTACTTATGAAAAACGACTCCATATACGACGCCAGGATCGAAAAAAAGATAAAAAATGGCAAACGTCGATGACCAGTACGTCATAGTCGCCCGTCTGATAAATCTATGCCTATCATACCGCCTTTTTTGCGTCCTCAGAGATTGCGGCAAATTTCTCGTCCAGCTCTTTAATCTTGGCTTGAAATTTTGCGTTCACGGCCAGCTCCTTTAAAAGCGCTTATTTTAGAAATTATATCGAATTTAGCGCAGTAAAGCGCCTAAATTCTGGGCTTAAATTTGGCTACAAAGGCGTAGCTGCATTTTTTTAGAGCTGCCGCCGCTTGATAAATTTAATCAGACAAAAAGCCAAATTTAATGTCAAACCGCTTTAAATTTAACCCGTTTGCCGTAAGATATCTACGTATAAAAAGATAGTGCAGCATCCCGCACGAGCCTCGGCCCAGCACAAAGCCAAAAAGTACGGCGATTAAACCCAAATTTAACCCGAGCTTCCCGGCTAAATTTGAGCAGGTTTAAAAAGCAAAAAGGATAAATTTACTCCACGAGCTTCATCTGCTCGGCGCAGATAGCCTTCCACGAGCTTTGCAAATTTGAGCCGACGCACTCCTGCAGATACGGCTTTGCTTCGCTTTCGCGTTTTAGTTTGATGTAGATTTCCGAGATCTGAGCTAGCGCGCGCAGTCTGTTTTCGGGATCTAGGCGCGTATCTACGAGTTCTCGCGCGGCGTCTAGGGCCTCGCCTAGTCTATCCAGCTTACTTAGCGAGCCGATGTACTCAAAGTCGATTTTTGGGCTAAAGGTGGCGATATGCAGGCGTTTTTGCAGGTCGATCGCCTTTTTGGCGTAAACCGACGCGTTTAAAAAGTCGTTCGCGCCATACGTCGCCTCGGCCATGCGGTCGTAGAGCTCTATGACCTTAAAGTCGTTTTTACGTAGCGTCTCGACGGCCGTTATCGTCGCGGCGGCGTCGGTGAGCCTGCCTAGCCCCATCAGCGCCTCAAATCTATAAAAAAGCACGGGCGAGACGTCGGCATACTCCTGCCTAGATGCGATGGCTAGGGCTTCGTCTGCCACGCGCAAGGCGTCGTTGTACTTTTCCGTTTTTATCAAAACGGAGGCTAGCTTGATGAGCCACTCCACGCGGTCGAGCATGTCTGGCGCAAGGATATTTTGCGAGGCGAGCTCGTGCGCGGCGGCGAAGCGCGATAGGCGCATATAGCAGTCAAAGAGCTTAAATTTAGCCCCGATTTTATCGCCTACGCCGTAGTTTTCGGTCAAATTTACCGCCGTAGCGCAGTCGTTTTGACGGATAGCTTCACTCGCTAAATTTAGCGCCGCCTGATCCAAGACGGCGCTAGCGTCCGTATCATTTAGATCGTGCACGGCCTGGGCATAGCGCAGGACGGAGTCAAATTTACGCTCTTTTAGATAGAGCGCGACCTGCTCTTTTAGCGCCTTGGCGCCGACGTCCGTTTTGCCGTATTTATCTATGAGCGCGTCGTAGTGCTCGTGTAGTTTAGTCGCGTTGCTCTCGTCGTTTCTGGCGAAAAATAGCTTATCGAGCGCATTTTGCACGATGGCGGCATACTGCCCGTCCGCAAACTCGCTTTGGTATCTTTTTAGGTAGTCGTAGGCTTTTTGCGTGTCGGGGGTGCCCGTTAGCGCGATGCCTAGATTTTTTAGCACGGTTTCGTAATCATCGTCGTTTTTGTTTAAGCGGGCGAGTAAAATTTCGTAGATCCTAGAGGCGATATCGTCCATCTTTTTCTCGTGAAATACCTCCGCCAGCGTCATTAGCTTGGATGCGTCGTTTAGTAGGTATTCTTGGTTTTTGTTTAAAATTTTGAGCATAAAATCCTTGGCGCGGTCGAATTTCGCCTTGTCGATACTGCCCTGCACGAGGCTCAGAGCCGCACGGCTGGCGACGTCTAGCGTCTGCGCCGAGTACAGCACGTCCTCGTACATCCTCACGGCCTCGTCCTGTCTGCCCGTGACGTAGAGCCTGTCGGCAAACTCAAGCACGGCTAGCTTGGTAAAATTTGAGTTTGGATGCTCGTTCATAAGGATATCTAGCGTATAGTTCGCGTCGCTAACGAGCTCCTGTCTGAGGTAGGCTTTGGTCACGAGATAGAGCACCTCGGGGTAGTTTTCGTCCGACACGAACCGCCTCATCCACGCGCGCCCCTCACTCGCTACATCCGCTGCGCCAAGACCTTCGAAGCTATTTTGCGAGTCTAAAATTTTATCCAAAGCGCGCAGTCTATAGAGCAAAAACTCGCTGGCGAAAATGCTATTTGGATAGCGGCGCAGCGCCGTCTGGATCGTGGCTATCGTATCGTCGTAGCGCTTGGCGTCGTAGCTTTTTTTGACGTCTAGGTACATGTTTATGTCGTTGCTATCGCCGCTTTCTATCGGGGCCTTGTTTAGATCGAGCGGCCCGACGCTAGGCGCGGTCATCTGCTCAAATATCGGGGCGAAATTTATCCCCGAGTTTGCTTGTTTTTTAAATTCGCTTAAAGTTTGATCTATCACGATGGCGTGGCGTTTAGCTGCGCCGCCGTTTTTACTAAACGGCACAGCGGACGCGCCGTAAAGAGGCTCGTTAGACGAGATCAGGCGGGAGCTCGCGCGCGGCACGACGTAGATCCGCATGCCACCCTTTTCCTCGCGAAACCTAACTTCGGCCAGGGCCAAAATTTTATCGTCGACCTTCGGTAGCGCGCCGCTAGCGACGTCGCAAAAATAAAGTTTGCGGTCGTAGGCGAGGATCTCCTCTTTGCAGACGAATTCCCTCTCGTCGCTGATGTTTATCACGGTGTAGGGCCTGCCGTCCTCTGCGCCCGAATTTACGCTCAGGCTAAAAGAAAACGCCAAAATCGGTAAAAAAAGTAAAAAATATTTTCTCATGCGGCCATTATACCCTTTTTCGTTTAAAAAGCGCTATAAAAGCGAATATTACGCGCTTTTGAGGCGATTTTTTTACTAAATTTCGCGCATTTGGATAAAATTTTATTTAGCCTAAATTTAACTTTGGCATAGAGGAAAATTTGGATTTTAAAGTAGCGCGGTTGCGGGTAAATTTGCCCGCCTCACGCCAAAAAGCTCCGCCTGCTATGTCAAATTTGACGCAGCAAGCTCGGCTTATGGGATTAAATTTATAAAATTTGGCCGCCTCGGCAGATAAATCTATATGTCAAATTTGACCGCCTGCTGCTACACCTCTTTTGAGATCTTAACGAGCTTAAACGCGTATCCGCTAAATTTCGCCCTGCAAAGCGCGACCGTGCCCTTCATCTGCGGCTCTAGCTTAAATTTAGCCTTTGCCTCTACGTCCTCAGCCTGCACGATCACCATATCGCCGTCTTTTACCTTTGCAGCCGCGGCAAACGACGCCGAGCCGATTAGCTCTTTTACCTCGCCGCTCAAATTTGACCCGTCCGTCTCATCCATAAAAAACACGACGCTGCCGTCAAAGCTCTCGGGCTCTTTTAGTGGCGCTAGCTCGCCGTCCGTTTTAAACTCGCCCTGCTCGCCGTCAGCCAAAACGACGTTTTTGCCGAGCATTTGCAAAAACTCAAATATATTTTTCGCATCCGCGTGCGCCAAAAAGGAGCTATCGATCACGATATTTTCGCACTCCTCTAAAAACTCCGCGATCTGCTCAAACTCCTCCTCGCCGACGTTGCACTCGCCGCTTAGGTATCCTTCGTCAAGATCCTCAAAATATTCGTGCGTTTGCTCGTCAAATTTAGACGCGTCAAGCGAGTATTTGCAAAGCAAAGCCAGCACGTAGCTGGCCGATCCGATCTCGCAACGAACGAGATTTTCAGTGCCTAAAATTTTATCCTCAAAGCAAGAAATATATAAAAATTCGTTTTGCTTTATCCGCTCCGCTAGCTGCGGATTTTGCTCACAGAGCAAGCTTGCCAGGCTTAAAGTTTTTGTATTTTTAAATTCGCCGAATTTCATCGTTTATCCTTTAAATTTAGCTTGGATTTTATAAAAATTTGTTTTAAGAGGGGGTAAATTTGCGCCGATTAGACGCAAATTTGATTATTTTTCTAGGCCGAATTTGACGGCTGCTTTAGCAAGCTCGAGAGTAGCGTCTACGAATTTATCTTTTTTCGTCGCGTACGGTAAAAATAGCGGTATCTCCGTGCAAGCCGCGATATATGCATCAGCCTCGATAGCCGCGATAGTATCATTAAAGAGACCCACGTACTCTTTTAGCTTATTTGCTTTTGCGCCCTTGTATATGCAGTCCATGATGTTTGTCATCAAATTTTCGGGGATTTTTACGCACTCTAGGCCCGCGGCGATCAGCTCGTTTTCGTAAATTTTAGCCGCGGTCGTGCCGGTAGTGGCGATGACGGCAATCTTTTTAGCGTGTGGAAAACTTGATTTTACCGACGCGGTCGCGATTTTAGCGATGTGTAGGATATTTACGCCGCACTCATTCGTTAGTCGCTTGGCAAAATAGTGAGCCGTGTTGCAAGCTATGCAGATAGCCTCGCAGCCGGCGTTTTTTAGCCTAGTTGCAGACTCTTTCATAAAAGGAAACGGATCCTCGCCTCCATGCAGGATATACGCAGTGCGGTCCGGGATCTGCGGGTGGTTGTCGATGACGATAGGGATGTTGTCCTGATCTTTTGCGGCGTTTGTGAGTTCTACGATCTTAGCGTATAGATCTATCGTAGCTAGCGGCCCCATAC
>CAUQOI010000074.1:0-10059 GCA_963519525.1 uncultured Campylobacter sp. | reverse complement strand
CTTTCGTACCGTAAACCCAAACGCTAAATTTTCGTCAAATTTGCCTACTAAAGCCAAAAGTATATTATGTTTTATTTTGAAGTAAAATTTAATGATTAAAGCGCAAAGACAACCGCTCCTTTGCGCAATTTGGGAGAAAAATGAATCAAAACAATGCAAAGACGAGATAAATGCATGATTCATTCGATGAAATATTATCGACAGTTTTCTTAAAGTATAATAAACTATATTGAGAATATTACCTATTTAACTATATTTAAAATTTAATCAATATATTCTACTATATTCAAAACTCAAATTTGACCGCCGTTTAAACCCAAATCAAATAAAACATTAAGTAAAGCTTAAAAACATTTTAGCTAAAATCAAGCCCAATTCTTTCAGCGTAAGAAAGATGTTTCGATAAAAAGGACGTAAAATGAGCGATATCATCGCATACAAACTGGATGGAAACATAGTCGATACTCAGAGTATCAACGGGCGAGAAAACGCCGCAGAGCCGATTTATTTTGACAACTCCCCCGACGCGTTAAATGTCATCAGACACTCCTGTGCGCACCTCATGGCGCAGGCGATCAAAGAGCTTTATCCGCAGGCTAAATTTTTCGTCGGACCAAACGTCGAGGACGGATTTTATTATGATTTTAAGGTCGACGAGGCCAATAGCAAGCTTAGCGACGAAGATCTAGAGGCGATAGAAGCCAAGATGAAAGAGCTCGCCGAAGCCAAGCTTGATATCGTCAAAGCAAGCTCAACAAAAGCCTTTATGAGCGATAAATTTAAAGACGACGAGCTAAAGCAAGAGGTGCTAAAACGTATCCCAGAGGGCGAAGTCAGCAGCTACAAGCAAGGAAATTTCGAGGATTTGTGCCGCGGACCACACTTACCAAATACCAAATTTTTAAGATTTTTTAAACTAACCCGCGTAGCCGGTGCGTATCTTGGGGGCGACGAAACGCGCGAGATGATAAACCGCATTTACGGCACCGCATTTGCCGATAAAGAGAGCCTAAAAGAGCACATCCGCATCATCGAAGAGGCCAAAAAACGCGACCACAGAAAGCTTGGCGTCGAGATGAAGCTGTTTACCTTTGACGAAGAGGTCGGCGGCGGTCTGCCGATCTGGCTGCCAAACGGCGGACGTTTGCGCTCGAAGTTAGAGCAAATTTTATACAAAGCCCACCGCGACCGCGGCTACGAGCCGGTTAGAGGCCCCGAGCTACTAAAAGCCGACGTGTGGAAAAAGAGCGGCCACTACGCAAACTATAAAGAAAATATGTACTTTACGACGATCGACGAGGCCGAATACGGCATAAAACCGATGAACTGCGTCGGCCACATCAAGGTCTATCAGTCAGACATCCGATCATACCGCGATTTGCCGCTTAAATTTTTCGAATACGGCGTCGTGCATCGCCACGAAAAAAGCGGCGTTTTACACGGACTTTTTAGGGTGCGCGAATTTGCCCAGGACGACTCGCACATCTTTTGTATGCCGAGCCAAATCAAAGAAAATATCCTAGAAATTTTAAAATTTGCCGGCAAAATAATGGAAAATTTCGGCTTCCACTACGAGATGGAGATTTCGACTAAGCCGGCAAAAGCGATCGGCGGGGACGAAATTTGGGAAACGGCGACCAAAGCGCTAAAAGAAGCGCTTGACGAAAACGGCTTTAAATACGGTATCGACGAGGGCGGCGGCGCATTCTACGGCCCAAAAATAGACATCAAGATCACCGACGCACTAAAGAGAAAATGGCAGTGCGGCACGATCCAGGTGGATTTTAACCTACCTGAGCGCTTTGACCTAGGCTACATCGACGCAAATAACGAACGCCAGCAACCCGTCATGCTACACCGCGCGCTACTGGGAAGCTTTGAGCGATTTATCGGCATCTTAATCGAGCACACGGGCGGCGAGCTGCCGTTTTTTGTCGCTCCGACGCAAGTAGTCATCGTGCCGATCAGCGACGCGCACCTAGACTACGCCAAAACCGTCGCCAAAGAGCTACGCAAAATCGGCGTGGACAGCGAAATCGCTAGCAAAAACGAGAGCCTAAACAAACGCATCCGCACCGCTGAAAAGCAGCGCGTTCCGATGATCGCGGTGCTGGGCGACAGCGAAGTGGCAAATAGCGCCATCGCTCTGCGCGACCGCACGACTAGAGAACAAAAAGATATGAAGCTGGATGAATTCGTCGAGTTACTCAAATCAAAACTCGCCGAGGTAAGTTTTTGAAGCCGGAGCGAAAATCCGCTAAATTTGAGCTAGGCGCAGCTTTATGCTTAAGCCTGGCTTTTACCAAAATCTGCAAAAATTGTCACGGCGCAATAAATTTCTACGAAAAATACAATAAAAACACAATATTTTTGGATATAATCAACAAATTTCAACTTAAAGGAAAAAACTAATTGGCTAAAGAAAACGAAGTGTTGCTCAACGAAGATATCAGAGCGAGCGAAGTGAGATGCGTGGGAGACGACGGCACCGCATACGGCGTCATCCCAAGAGTAGAGGCCTTGAAAATCGCCGAGAAAATGGGGCTTGATCTAGTGCTAATCGCGCCTGACGCTAAACCTCCCGTTTGCAAAATAATGGACTACGGCAAATTCCGCTACCAGCAGGAAAAAAAGCAAAAAGAGGCCAAGAAAAAGCAAAAAACGATCGAAGTAAAAGAGATCAAACTCTCAGTAAAAATCGCTCAAAACGACATCAACTACAAAGTCAAACACGCGCTTGAGTTTCTAGAAGAGGGCAAACACGTCAAATTTCGCGTATTTCTAAAAGGCCGCGAGATGAGCAACCCGGAAGCCGGCGTCGCGATGCTACAAAAAGTCTGGGAGATGGTAAAAGACGTCTCCGACCGCGATAAAGAGCCGCTGCTAGAAGGCCGCTACGTCAATATGTTGGTAACCCCGAAGAGGTAAAATTTGATAAATTTGGGCGAGAAATCGCTCAAATTTTAATCCTTAAAATTTGGCAAAATTTGACGATAAATATCTACTTTTAGATCCTGATTTTTAAATTTTAAGGCATTTTTTAATCATGCAAAAAGAAAATTCAAGCAAGTCAAATCGCTACACAAACGATCAGATCAAAGAAATTTTAAAAATAATAATAGAGCTATCAAAAGGGTTTATTTCTTATGAAGTAGCGGAGCGAGAAACGCTAAAAATCGTCCCGACATATCCAGCCCACAATCTCAAAATCTATACCAACCAAATGAGAAAAACTCTTGCCGGTATAGGCGAATACGGCTTTGGTTTTCCTGCTAACTGGGCGCAAGCGCTACTTGAAATAACGAGCGGCGAAGAGCGAGCGCAAATTTTTCAAGCCCTAAAAGAGCAACAGCGACTATATCTCGAAAAAGACGGCAAAAATAATAAAAAGCTAGAAAAAATCCTTCAAGCCGCCGAGCAAAATTTAACCGAGTAAAAGCCCAAAAGGTCGGTAAATTTAAAGCCCCTCAAATGTAAAATTTATAAGTTGGCGTACAAAAATAGCGCCAAAGAAGCAAAATTTGATAAATTTGAGCTAGAGTTTGCCCAAATAATAATTGGATATAAAAGCCGCTTGATAAGTCAATTTTAGCCCTACAAGCGGCCGCATTTAAAGCCGCGACTTTAGACGCCGCGATTATTTGCCGACTTTTCTACAGCAGTCTTTTCGTAGTCCATTGCTTTTTTCGCAGCATCTTTCATAAGCTTGCTTTGATAGGGCAGCGTCCTTTTTCACGCGCTGATCAGTCGCACCGCCTCTGCCGTACTCATATATCTCGCCTAGATCCTTGCACGACGCGGTATCGTTCTCGCTATAGCAACCTTTTATAAAAATCTGTACCGCCGTAGCCCACTGCCCTTTAGACACAGCCTGCGCTCCATCGCCATGGCTCTTGCCGGCCTGGGCCGAAGTCAACGCCAAACACGCCAAAAAGATCACGAAAATCAACTTTTTCATGACGACTCCTTTGTGTGGATTTGCAAAGAGATTATATCACAAAAACGCTTTGATGTTTAGAAATTATTTATACTATACCGAGTTAAATTTTCGTAAAACTTACCAAATTTTGCGGTTTAAATTTAGCTCTTTTACTATCTGCGTAAAGCTCTCTATCTCGCTTTCATAGGCAGTTAGCGTCGCTTCGTCCGTTAGCGATTTGCCAAGCTGCGGCTCAAAGTCGTCGCGCCAGGTCTCTACGGCGATGAAGATTTGGCTATCCTTTAAAACGGCGTTTACCGGCGCGTCTAGCCTTAGGCAAAGCTGGGTAAATTTTTCCATTAGCGCCGGGCTAAGCGCATATCTAGCGCCGATCTGATCGGTCGTATAGACGTCAAACATCTCCTCGAATCTCACGTCGTCCATATTCGCCTTTTTGCCGTAGATTGCTAAATTTCTTGAGTTTACATGCGAAATTTGAGTTATGGAGCTTAAGGTTTTGTTAAAATCGGCCTTAAAAAGCACGCCTCGAAATAGCACGACCGTCTCGGTGCTATTTTTCTTTTTCACCTTTTTGGCGGCGTAAAAGTCGCTAAAACTCACACGCACGCCCTCTATCTCGCCGCTTATGAGATCCTCGCTGCTCCACTGGTGCACCGTACAATCATAAATCGTAAAAAACTCGTCAAGCCTCAACCCGCGGTCCTTATCGTAGTTTAATCCGTGTTTTTTTACGATCTTTTCTATGATTTGGCGCTTAAAATTCGCCCTAAATTCGCGCCTTTTTGATGCGGTAATGAGCATCGTCGTAAAAGTATAAACGAGCGCGCCTATCGCAGCGCCGAAAATCGCGTCTAAAAGATACGTTATCACAGCGCCCGCGCAAATGCCCGCGCCAAGGCCGATCAAATTTGCTTTTTTGGTAGCGGCGACCAAAATTACGCGCTCGTTTTCTAGCTCTTTTAGCTCGGGCGAAAGCTCGCTCACGGGCGAGTTTGGAGCGGGTTTTTCGCCCAAAGCTGCAAAAAGATTAGAAGCCGCGGGAAGCGCGAAAAGCACGGCTATGGCGCCGACGAAAATAAAGGTAAATAAAGTCTCCGTTTTAACTCCTTTACGCGTTTGGCCGCTTATTTTTACGGCTTGTTAGCTCGCAAACTAAAGCCGTCAAGTGCGGTTAAATTTTCAAGGCCACGCGGTCCGCACTTGCGCTTAAATTTACTCCGTTTTTGATTCTGCTTTTTTGCTTAAATTTAAGCCGTCCGCTGCTTTGTTTCGTTCCGCTTGTTTGTAAATTTAAACTCCGCCGCTCGGCTTGCCGTTTTGTTTTGCATTTAATCGCCTTTATTTAAGCGCAAATTTAAACAATCCGCGCTTTTTCTCGAGATTGCCGTGCCTTTTCGTTTAAATTTCGCTCTTTTAAATTTAGCGCTTTGCAGAAATTTAAGATTTGGGCAAAAGCATCTAAATTTAAACAAACCTGCGCGAAGGTAAAATTTACTTTACAGCGCAACCTTTACGCCTAAATTCCGCGCGATTGTCGCTCAAATTTACCGCCGCGCTCGCGTTAAAGAAGCCTAAACTCGCGAGCTAGCTCCAGGCTCGCTTCGATCTCGGCGCGCTTTGCCATCACGCTTTCGATGTTTGCGCTCAAATTTAGCCCGTTTTCGTCGCCGAATTTCCTTAGTTCGCGCCAAATTTCTTTTATGATCTCGCAACTTTGCGCCAGATAGTCCTCGCTAGCGTTTAGACGCGCCTCAACCGCGCTAGGCACGCTAACGCCCAGCCACTTGATAAACTCTAGAGTTTTTGGGTTGCCCGCCGTCGAAAACGTGAGAAATATCGGCTCGGTTATCTTTGCGGCCGCGCAGTCTTCTAAAAATTTACGCGTCATCTGCGCGTCAAAAATCGCCTGCGAGATGAAAAACTTCGCTCCCGCCGCGATCTTTTCGCGCATTCTTTGCGGTTCGTCGCCTTTTTTAGCGTGGCGCTCGGCTATACATACGCCGCCCGCGGCCAAATTTTCAAATTCGCCCGCGATCTCGTACGCGCGAGCCAAATTTAACCGTACTTTTTTCGAGCTAGACGTCGCTCCGACGAGCACGTTTAAATTTGAACTTTGTTTGGCCAAAGCAGCGCGAAATCCGTCCTCGTCGTATCCGCTAGCCACGCGATAAAAAACGCTCGGAGTCGCGACGCTTAAGTAGTCTCGGTAGTAAATTTCCGGACTTAACGTTCCGCTAAACTCAAAAGTCCGTTCGCTTTCGTTTCGCTCGCTCTCGTCTTGCACCTCGTAAAGCACGAGCCCGTCGGCGTTTATACTCTCTATCCTGCCCGTCCAGCGATCCGAGATATCGCGCAGCTTGGCCTCCTCAAATTCGGCCTTGGGCGGCGTTAGTCCGTAGAGTACGAGCCCCTTTTCTTTGTTTAAAATTTTTTCTTTTAGCATGAAATTTCCAAATTTAAAATGTAGAAAATCGCGCCGTTTGCGGTTAAATTTATGCCGTGGCGGCGCGTGCGCAGGATAAATTATTCGCCAGCGACAGGCATTTACTCCGCGTCAAATTTGAGCGGGTTTTAAACCCGAGCTCAAAATTTAGCGGACAAAGCCGCTTCGGCCGTAAATTTAAACGGCAAAAGCGGCAAATTTAGCCGAGTCGCAAGCGGTTAAATTTATGAATTTCTTACGATCTTGACGGCTTCGACCATATTTTTTAGGCTCGGCTCGACCTCTTCCCATTTGCGCGTTTTTAGGCCGCAGTCCGGGTTGATCCAGAGCTGTTCTTTCGGCAGAACCTCGAGTAGCGCGCGGATCTGGTGCACGATCTCGTCGGTGCTAGGAACCCGTGGGCTGTGGATGTCGTATACGCCAGGGCCGACTTCTTGTTTATAGCCGACGGATTTAAAGATCTTTAGCAGTTCGTTGCCGCTGCGAGCGGTCTCGATGCTGATGACGTCGGCGTCCATCGCCTCGATCGTCTTAATGATGTCGTTAAACTCGGAGTAGCACATATGCGTGTGGATCTGAGTTTTTGGCTCGGCCGAGCTTACTGAAAGCTTGAAGCAATCAACCGCGAATTTCTCGTATGCAGGGATGTTTTCGGCGCGTAGCGGATAGCCTTCTTTAAACGCCGCTTCGTCCACTTGGATGATGCGGATGCCGGCATTTTGCAGGTCTGCGATCTCGTCAAATATACAAAGCGCAAGCTGCTTAGCCACTTCGCTGCGAGGCAGGTCGTCGCGCACGAAACTCCAGTTTAGCATGGTCACGGGACCCGTTAGCATGCCCTTCATTATGCGGCTGGTGCGGCTTTGGGCGTATTTCATCCACTCGACGGTCATCGCTTTTGGGCGGCTCACGTCGCCGAAAAGTAGAGGCGGTTTCACGCAGCGACTGCCGTAGCTTTGCACCCAGCCGTTCTCGCTAAACGCGTAGCCCTCGATCTGCTCGCCGAAATACTCGACCATGTCGTTGCGCTCAGGCTCGCCGTGAACTAGCACGTCTAGGCCGATATCTTCTTGAAATTTGACGCAGTCGTCGATGTATTTTTTTATACCGGCTTCATAAGCGGCCGCGTCGATCTCGCCTTTTTTGAAATTTTGGCGAAGTACTCTTAGCTCGACGGTTTGAGGGAAGCTGCCTATCGTCGTAGTCGGCAGGATACCGTAGTTTAGGCTTTCGCGTTGGATTTTGATGCGATCTTCAAATTTATCTTCACGCTCAAATTTGATTAGATTTTTCACGCGGTTTTGGACGCTTGAGGAGTGGATCAAATTTGACGTCGCGCGGGTTTTAACCGCAGCTTTGTTCTCTTCGTAAATTTTGCTCTCCGTCGCGTTTAGCGCTACGCCGTTAGCTAGTTTGGTTATGATTTTGATCTCGTCTAGTTTTTCGACGGCAAAGCTCAGCCAGCTTTTAACCTCGGAGTTTAGTTTTTCTTCGTATTTTAGGGTATAAGGCACATGGAGCAGCGAGCAGCTAGGTCCGACGTAGAAATCTTTGCCGCCGATTTTCTCGCCGATTTCGCGGACTAAATTTACCTTTTCGTCGATGTTGCTTTTCCAGATATTTCGTCCGTCGATGACGCCTGCAAATAGCGTCAAGTGGCTGTTTTTGACAGTTTCAAGCGCTTCAAAATTTCTTTTTCCGTGAACGAAATCAAGTCCGATACCGTAAATTTTAGTTTTCGCTACCTCAGCGACCGCTTTTAGCGCGTGCTCGAAATAGGTCATAAACACGATTTTGACGTTGTTTGCGGCTTCGGCTAGCCCATTATATACTTTGGCGATGACGCTAAGTAGGATTTCTTCGTTTTTATCTGTCGCAAAAATCGGCTCGTCAAACTGCACCAAAATCTCATCGTCAAGCGTCGAAAGTAGCTCAAGAAGCTTTTTGTACTCGGCGACTAGAGCGTTTAGGTTTTTAAACGGGCAGCTGCCGTCGGTGGTCTTTGAAAGCGCCAAAAACGTGATAGGGCCGATCAAATTTACCTTGCCTTTTACGCCGGCAGCCTTTGCTTCTTCGTATTCGGCGAGGATTTTTGACGCGTCTAGCTTAAAGGTCGTCTCGGCGCTAAGCTCAGGCACGATGTAGTGGTAGTTTGTGTTAAACCACTTCGTCATCTCCATCGCTACGCCCGTTTTGTTGCCGCGCGCGCAGGCAAAATACTGCTCCCTTCCGCTCAAATTCGCAAATCTAGGCGGGACCGCGCCAAATGCCACGATGTTATCAAGCATCAAATCATAAAACGAAAAATCATTTACGCTGATAGCCGAGATTTCGGCGTCTTTTTGGTACTGCCAATGTCTATTTTTTAGCGTTTTAGCGACGCTTAGTAAATTTTCCTCGCTAAAGCCCTCTTTGCCAGCCCAAAGGCCCTCAAGCGCGCGTTTTAGCTCTCTTTTTTCTCCGATTCGCGGGAAACCCGTAACATAACTTTTTATCATTTTTTTCCTTTTTTAAATTTTGTAATTTTTGGATTTAAATTTTAATTGCACTATAAAACGGCGGGTGGCAACCGCTTTTTCTCAAACTAAAATAAAATTTATAAAAAACTCTACTAAATAAATTTCGCCCAAATTTCAGACGCTGCTTCGTTTTGTTTTTAAAAATGCAATTACAATGCGCCCTTCGCGGCGATAGAAATAAATTTATATTAATGTTTAAAAACGTGAAATTATTTAAAAATTCGGCTGTTTTTTTAAAGTCGTTTGCGGTTTTTTTGCTAAGATTAAAGAGTCTCAGGCATGGGGCAAGGCATTAAGCTCATCCTTTGGGGTCAAATTTGAGCCGTATTATAAAGATTTTTAAAAAATAAATCAAGAAGTTTTTATCAAATTCGGGCTAAATTTGAGGCAGGCCGCAGCCCGCCTCTTAAATTTGCCTAGTCTTTTTTGCCTTTGTTTAGTGATTTTAGCTTGGCGTCGGTATCATCGGTTAGCATCGTGAAGATTTCGTTAGTCAGATTACGAGTTAAAGCTTTGGCTTCTTTCATCATGTTTATCGAAAATTCGTTTAGCAGCTTGTTTGCTTTGGCTTTGTCTTTTTTGTAGAGTTTGACGTATTCGTCTTCAAATTTGGCTTGTTTGACCGCCAGCGCGTCCTCAAACTCCTTGTAGGCCTTTTTTACGACCGGCGAATACTTATCGTAATCCATCATCACGAGAGTTTGCAGCTTTCTATACGTCCAGTAGATCGACTCGTCGTCGGCCTTATACGAGCCTTTGTCGTAGCCGTCGATAAATTTATCCAGCCCGTAGTAATACGGCAAATAAACGCCAAGATCAGACATACCCAGAGCCACGTAGGTCACTCTGCCGATCTCTTGCGGTAGCCACGGGCGCACCTGCATCACGTGCGACTCGTAGGTTCTAAAGACGCTCACGGCGCGGTAGATATTTTTTTGATTTTCGTCTTTGCTGGAGTAGTTATCGTACGGCGTGCCGTCGTAGTGGGATCTGAGCGCGGTTTTTAGATCCTGTACGCTTAGCTTTTTAGCCGGTTTTAAAAATACTGGATAGTTGCCGCCGCCAAGGGTCTGCTTGTCTTTTAGCTCGGGGTTAAACATCTGCTGCACCCAGCAAACGCGCGGATAGTTGTAGGTCATATCCCTCTCGTCGTCTCT
>CAUQOI010000073.1:0-10213 GCA_963519525.1 uncultured Campylobacter sp. | reverse complement strand
CTAGATGGTAAATTTGCGCGACTAAAACGATCGCCGCGCCGTAGCAAAAGTTACCTAAAAAAAACAACGTCGTAGCCTGCGTCTCTTTGCCGTTTTTTTGCGCCCAAACTCCGCTAAAATTTACCGCCGCGAGTATGCCAAGCACGATGATTAGCCTTAGCGCGCGCGGCAACTCCTCCCAGTTTGCGCCCACTAGAGTAAATAGCGAAAGCGCCAAAAACAGATACGCTACGAGCTTTAGTATAAAGCTTCGCCGCTCGTTTGCGCCCGATAAATCTATATCGTATCTAGCCGCTATCTTGCGCGCCGTCTCATCGCTTACTAGCCCCTCTTCTCGCCACTTCGCAAGCTCGTCTGCGAGAAAATTTTTATGAAATATCATCATTTTTCTACTCCACGCATTTCATTATCCTGTGTCGCCCGGCCCAGTAGAGCATCGCATAGCCCGTCACGCCCGAGATCAGCGATGCGATTAGCACCGCGAGCTTATCGGCGTACGCGAACTCGTACGTGTCGTGATAGGAGAGCGAGTTTATAAAAAGACTCATCGTAAAGCCGATACCAGTAAGCAAGCAAAGGCCGTAAAACTGAGCTAGATTGCAGTATTTCGGTAGCTTTGCGAGCTTAAATTTGATCGCAAGAAAGCAAAACCCAAACACCCCCAGCTGCTTGCCCGCAAACAGCCCCAGTATGACGCCTAGGGACACGGGGTGGAAAATCTGCTCCAGTCCGATGCCTTTTAGCGAGATGCCCGCATTTACGAAGGCAAACACCGGCAGCACGAAAAATGCGACGTAGCCGTGCAGGTCGTGCTCGATCTGCTTTAGCATCGAGCCCTCGCCGTCTTTTGCCTTAAGCGGTATGAAAAATGCCGCCACGACTCCCGCTAGCGTCGCATGCACACCTGATTTTAGCACGCTCACCCAAAGGGTTATGCCCAAAATCACGTAGCAGGCTTTTTTATTTACGCCGGCTAAATTTAAAGCCAAAAGCCCCAAAGTAGCCGCTCCGGCAACCATAAACGACATCGCCGAGAGATGTCCGCTGTAAAATATCGCCATTATCAAAATCGCGCAAACGTCGTCGATGATAGATAGCGTCACGAGGAAAATTTTTAGACTTGCCGGCACTCTTTTGCCTAAAATCATTATGATACCTAGAGCAAACGCCGTATCCGTCGCAGTCGGGATCGCCCAGCCTTTTAGCGCGAAAGCATCGGCGTGGTTAAATGCGTAAAAAACGAGCGCGGGCATGACGATGCCGCCGACGGCGCCCACGATAGGTAGCACGATCTGAGCGGGATTTCGCATCTCGCCCTCGACTATCTCGCGCTTTAGCTCAAGCCCTAAAAGAAAGAAAAAAACCGCCATGAGCCCGTCGTTTACCCACAAAATAAGCGGCTTTTGCAGGCTAAATTCACCGAAAACCACGCCCATATTTATGCGTAAAAAAGAGTTGTAAAATCCGCTCAAAAAACCGTTTTGAAATATCATCGCAAAAATCGCGGCAAGTATGAGCAAGATACCCGAGCTCGCCTCGTTTTGGACGAAATTTTTAAAAGAAATATGTTTCAAATTTTAGCCTTAGGATAAAAATAGCGATAAATTCCGGCGATTTTAACATCAAAGGGCTAAATGCGCGATAAAAAAGAGATTTTTGCGGGCAAATTTGATAGAGCTTATCAGACCCGCCCGCATTTTAAGCATTATGAGCGCGGGACGGCGGCCTTGGTTAGTTTTGAAAATTTAACCCCTTTTAGTCCGCCCATTTTTTCGGAAAATTTCTCGATAGCTCCCGCTTTACCGCGAAGTATCAGAGTCTCCAGGCAGTTGTCGTGATCTATATGGACGTGAGTCGTGCAGGCGATGTGCAAATTTGCCTGGTGCTCGATGTCCATCATTTTTACGACGAGGTCGTTTTGGTGGTGCAAATAAATGAGCGTCAAAACGCCGATGAGATCCTCGTCCGCGTCTTTCCAGCTGTCATTTACTATTTTTTCCCTAATCAGATCGCGAGTAAACTCGCTTCTCGAAGCATAGCCCTGAGCGCCTATTTTGTTGTCAAGTTCGTCTAATAACTGCTTTGGCAACGAGACGCTAAATCTTATAATGTTTTCCACTATCGCCTCCTTAAAGAAATTATTAGTTATTATACATCAGAAAACTTTAATTTAAATTAATGTAAGCACGATCTGACCGATGGCTACCGAGGAGTCGTTTGACGAAAAGTTCTTATTTATGTAATACTTCTTACCTTTTTGCTTAAGAATTAAAATTACATTTTCAAGCAGTGCTTTATTTTGAAAAACTCCGCCTGCGAGCAAGATATCGTTTGGCTGCGCGCAAGCTACGTCTGCTACGAGCTTTGCTAGCCCTTTTATAAAGCCCGTTGCAGCCGTTTTTGCATCGTCTTTTAAAGCTCTTTTAAAGGCTTCTTTAAAGCAGATTTTGTCACTCCTGATTTCAAATTCGTAGCAGGCGTCTAAATTTGCGTCGTAGAGCGCTTCTAGGCTCATTCCCGCCTCGCCCTCGTAGCTGATGCTATCAAGCCCGAGAATCACCGCCGCAAACGCGTCAAATATGCGTCCAAGCGAGCTGGTTTTGACGCAGTTTATTTGCTTTTCGTGCAGGATTTTTAGATTTTTTAGCTTAGAGGGCTCAAATTTGGCCAAAAACGCCTCCGCCTCGCTCTCCAAATCATATTTTAAAATCGCGGCATAAGCTATCTGCCAGATATTTTTCACGCTAGCTTCGCCGCCGATTAGCAAAATTTCATCAAAATTACAAACCCGCTCGTACTCTTTGCCACGCACTTTTAGTATCTCTCCGCCCCAGACACTCCCGTCCGCGCCATATCCCGTGCCGTCAAAGCAAAAGCCCAGATACTCGCGCTTTGCGTCCAGATCGTTTTCTAAAATCACCGAAAGCAAGTGTGCGTGGTGGTGCTGGATCTGCGTGATTTTTGAGCCGAAATTTGCAGCATACTCGCGCGCCCATTTTAGGTTTAAAAAATGCGGGTGCAAATCGGCTACGATCTCGTCGAATTTTAGCTCGTAAATCTCGCTAAAAAGATTGATTAGCGCGCAAAACCGCTCATAGGTCGCGACGTTTTTTAGATCGCCGATATACGGGCTTATCATCAGCTCGCCGTCCTTAAATATCGCAAACTGATTTTTTAGCTCGGCTCCGACGGCTAGAACGGTCTTTTCGCTCTTAAATTTAGTGCGGATAAATTTGGGATGCACGCCGCGGCTGGTGCGGATAAAGATAGGCTCTCCGCCCGCCACAAACGCGATACTATCGTCGCTTGGCGAGTGGATCTCTCGGTCGTTATCTAGGTAAAAATCTATCACGCCGCCAAGCTTTTCTCGCAGGTCGTTTTCGCCATATATGATGGGCTCGCCCGAGACATTGGCCGAGGTGGCGATAACGTCGCCCTCTAGGTACTCAAAAAGCAAAAGATGAACGCCCGTATATGGCAAAAATATGCCGATTTTATTTAGCCCCGGCGCTAAATTTGAGGGAACCGGCGCGCCAGGCAAGCTTTGCAAAACGACGATAGGTTTTAAATTCGAGCTTAAAAGCCGCTGCTCCTCGGGCGAAATTTGAGTGTATTTTTTAGCGCGTGCGAGGTCTTTGCACATCACGGCAAATGGCTTTTTAGGCCGCTTTTTGCGCTCTCTTAGCAGCCCTACCGTGCCCTCCTCTAAGCGGCACATCAGATGAAATCCGCCGAGTCCTTTGACGGCTAAAATTTTACCCTCGTTTATGAGACGCGCGGCCTGCTTTGCGCTTTCGTTATCCCGTGCCAAAACTCGCCCAAGTTTATCTTTTAAAGCAAGCCTAGGCCCGCAGTTTGGGCAGGAGACCGGCTGCGCATGATAGCGGCGATTTAGCGGATTTTTGTATTCGCCGCCGCAAAATTCGCACATCTTAAACGGGCTCATCGTCGTGTTTGCGCGGTCGTAAGGCAGGGACTCGATAATCGAAAACCTCGGGCCGCAGTTGGTGCAGTTGATAAAAGGATAATGATACCTCGGGTCTGCGGGGTCGTAAAACTCGCGCTCGCAGTCTGCGCAGAGGGCAAAATCTGGCAAGATAGGCGCGTGTTTTTTGGCCGATTTTGAGGCGACTATCTGAAAGTCGTCAAATTTCGCGTCCGCTAGCTCGGTTTTTCGCATCTCGTCGATGCGAGCGAGGCTGGGCAGCTCCTCATGTAACGCTTTTTCAAATTTTTCTATCTGCTCGCGTGGGCCGCAAAGCGTCAGCTTCACGCCCTCGTCGTCGTTATAAATTTCGCCCGCAAGACCGAATTTTAGGGCTAGATTATAAACAAAAGGGCGAAAACCGACGCCTTGAACCAGGCCTGAAATTTCATATTTAAAACATCTCTTCAATCAAAAACTCTTTGCTAAATTTGGCGTTTAAACCCGTTTTTAGATGCTTTAACGTCAAATTTGCAAGCGTTTTGTTTTCAAAAAGCGAGCCGCAAAGCAGAGCGTTTTGCACGCCAAAATCCTGCTTTAGCGAGTCTGAAAAATCGCTCAAAAAATAAGCCAGCGACTCGGCGTATCCGTAGCTAAGCAGCCTAGCATCGACGCCCGCGAGCCTAAAGCTCATGCCGCTTCTAGCAAATTTAACTACGTCAAAATGCGTTTTGTTTAGCATTTTAAAATCGAGCCTAGGCCCTTTGGCGCCGTTAAAATCGCTCGCGTTTTGCAGTAAAATCTCTCCGGCTTTTTGCGCATCGCTATCAAATCCAAGCAGCACCCCAGCTATACAAAATAGCCCAAAAAAGCCGTTTTGTAAGCAAAGCTCGCCGCGCGGCAGGATAAAGTTTTCGCCGTAATTTTGAAGCAATCTCTCGCCGCCCTCCTCGCGCTTTATCTGCGCGTAAAGCTCCTCAAAACTCGCAGGCAAGGCGAAATTTAAGACGTTAAAATCATCAAATTTGGGGTAAATTTTAACTTCATCGTCTTTAAACCTGCTTAAAAATATCCTAGCTATCCCGCCCTCTGCGTCAAATTCTTTTTTTGCGAGATTAAAAGCGGCTAGATTTTTATCCGTAGCGCCCTCTATCTTGCTCAAATTTGCGCGCGAATAATAAATCCTAGAGCCGCTAAAAATGTATCCGTTTTCAAGCACTACGGCCTTAAACGGCGGCTTTTGCGTCTTTGACGCGATAAAATTTAAGCCCGCTTTAAAAAGTTTGTCGCAAAGCGCGTAGAGAAAAATATCCCTAGCTGCGCAGACGTCAAAAAATCTAGGAGAGCTTGGGTGATTGCCGCGGTAGATCGCCGTCGTTTTTAGCGTAACGGCGGGCTTTTCGTAGCTTGCTAGGGCAACCTGCTCGGCTTCGTTTGCGATAAAAATTTTGGGTAAATTTTTAAGGTTTGTCGGCATTAAAAGATTAAAATTTTCGTTTAGTTCGGTGAAATTTAAAGCTTCAAATTCGCCGCTAATATCTTTAAATTTAACACTTTGGCCCGCGCATAAATTTTTAAAAGCAAAATCTAAAAGCTCGCTAAAATTTGTCTTCGTCACGGGAGTAAATTTGCCGTCCGTAAAAACGCAAACATCACTAAAAACGCCGTTTTCGCACTCTTTTAGCTCGCCTTTAAAATAAGCGCTAACGACGCTTGGCGTGATGTTTGAGAGAGTATTCTCAGGCTCACTTATTTCGCCGTTCGGTAAATTTTCGCTCGCGTAAACCTTTGAGCCGCGTAAAAACACGCTGTGAGGCAGCGAGCTAGAGAGTATATCGGAAAACGCCAAAAGCTCCTCTTGCGAGCCTTTTGCATAAAGCGTCGTTAAGTCTAGCTCCTTTTTAATGCTAAATTTTAACCCGCTTTTTTGCGCGTAAAATTTAAGAAAAAACGCGAAATTTTCGCTCGCGCAGTCAAACTCGTAAGCTAAAATCATATCGCGCCCTTTTTTGAAAACTCTAAAGCGATGTCTGAAACGCTAAAATTTGCGATCTTTTCGTAGCTAACCCCAAGACGCGAAAGCTCGTTTAAAAGCGTCTTTTCCATCAAATTTGCCCCCTCTTGCGCCTGCGACGAGAGCTCAAAGCTCATAGGCTCGATGCGTTTTGGCACGATACCTAAAATTTTAGTCCGCGGCAAATCGCCCGCAAGCTCCATCAGCCGCAATGTTTCAAGCATCTCGACCTCGTGCGCGGAGCCGTTCCACGAGACGGCGGGCGGCATCTGCTCGTAACCGAAAAAATACACATCCCCCATCTCGCCGCCCTCAGCGCTGATGCAGTCTGCAACTATCAAAACGTCCGCCCAGGCGATAACCGGAGTGAGCGCCATAGCTAGCGTGCCGCCGTCGATAAATCTTAGCTCCAAATTTGCGCCGTCTGCGTTAAATTTGGAGCCGTCACTACGAACGAGGTCGCCGCTCAAATTTGAGTTTGCGACGTCCAAATTTGACGAGCTAAATTTACCGCTCAAATTTGAATCAGAGTCAAATTTAGCCGAGGGTTTAGGGCCAAATTTGTAGTTTCGCTCCATCATTTTTACAAAATGCACCCCAACTCCCTCGTCGCCAAACATCACGTTACCGATACCTAGCACCAAAACGCGCATCAGTGCTCGTCTTTTACGAATTTATAGCCGCTTACGATGGCGTCCATAGCTCCGTTTTTGCCTTTTACGGCGTTAAATACCACCATATACACGTGCGCCACGACAAAAACCATGATGATCCACATGCAGATGCGGTGTATCGTGCGGACGTTTGCCAGCCCGCCCATGAGCTCCTCGCACTGCCTCATCGGCTCGTAAAGTAGCCCGCCAAGCCCTTCGTGATAGACGTGGACATAGAGCACGAGGCCTGTTAGGCAGATCAGGAAAAGCACCAGATAAAAGAAAAAATACGACGCAAACTGAAGCGGGTTATAAACGCCCTTTAGATGCGGGTGCGGACCCAAAAACAGATAGTATTTTATCTGCGCTATCCAGACCTTGGGATTAAAAAAATCGACGATACTCACGACCTCTTTGCGGCTGTATTTATCAAATATAAATAGGTAGAGTTTGAAAATAAAGCACGCTATCAGGACAAATCCCGCAATCTGATGAGCCGCGCGCCACTTAGCGTTCATAAACAACATGGGCTCGGTCGTGACCTCGGGACTAACGAAAACATAGGATATATAGTATCCGCTCACGACCAAAAAGGTGATGGCAAAAAACCTGATCCAGTGCGTCGCTCTAAGCCCGATGGAAAATTCATACTCGCTTTTGCGGTCAAATTTATGCTCGCTCATAGCCGCTCCTTTCACAAATTCGGATTGATTTTGTATTCGCCCAGCTGCGTGCCGCGCGCATCCATCACGTGTACGGCGCATGCGATACAAGGATCGTACGAATGTATCTTGCGTATGATCTCAAGCGGCTTGGTTAGATCGGCGATCTTTAGCCCGATGAGGCACTCCTCGTAGCTTCCGCGTACGTTTGCAGCGTCTTTTGGCGAGGCGTTCCACGTACTAGGCACGACTGCTTGCCAGTTGGTTATCACGCCGCCCTTTATGCGGCACCAGTGGCTTAGCGCTCCGCGAGGGGCATTGCCTTGGAAATTTCCTTTATACTCTTTACCGTTATCTATGACGTACTTAGCGCAGGTTTCTTGATCGGTTTTTAGATTTTCTACGAGGCTATTAAATGCAGTTAGTCCGTGATCGGCTACTAGTTTGGCCTCTAGCATCCTGGTTGCGGTTCTACCCAGCGTAGAAAATACCGCCTCAAGCGGCAGCCCAGAGTCTTTTAAGAATTTATCGACGATTTTTACCACGCGCTCGTTGCCTTTGGCGTAGTTTATGACGATGCTGGCTATCGGGCCCACCTGCATAGGTTTGCCGTCATATCGAGGGGCTTTGATCCAGCTGTATTTGCCTTTTTCGTCAAATACCTTAGTATCTACCTCCTTGCCGTGGCCGTCTAGGGTTTTCATATCTTTTAGGCCGGTGTAGTTTGGCTCGGTCTGCCCGTCGTACGGATGCAGCGGGGCTGGGTTTTTATACCATGCGCGAGTGGCTTCCTCGGTGATCTTATCGCCGTTCACTTCGTAAACCTTGCTGATATCGCCGTTTAAGATAGCGCCGCCTTGGATCAGATACTCGTTTCTGCCGACTAAAAACTCGTCGTAAGCGAATAAATTTGACACGCCGACGTCTTTTAGTACGCTTGGCTCGCTGCCGTAGGCTTTAGCAGCCATGACGAGATCTGGATAATACGCCCTGTTAATAAAATCGGCCGTTTCATGAAATTTGGTTAGGTATTCGCCTAGTCTTGCAGGATCAAGTAGGTCCATGACGCAGGTCACGCCGCCGACGGTTAGGCTTTGAGGGTGCGGGTTTTTAGAGCCAAATATTGCCATCATCTGCGCTACCGTTCTTTGTATCCTTAGGCACTCTAAATAGTGCGAAAGCACGATCAAATTTTGCTCAGGCGTAAATTTGTAAGTCGGATGTCCCCAGTATGCGTTTGCAAAAGGCCCTAAATTTCCCTTTTTTACGAAGGCTTCGACGCGCTCTTTTACCTCTTTTAGCTTATCTGCGCCGGTCGCGTAAGGCGTGTCGCAGTATTTAAACGCCTCGTCGCTAGCCTTGCGTACGTCCGCGCTTAGAGCTGAGACCACGTCCGCCCAGTCAAGGCCGTGAAGCTGATAAAAATGCACTACGTGATCGTGCATATAAAGGGCGTTGTTCATCAGCGTGCGCGTTAGCTGCGCATTTAGCGGAGGAACGATGCCTAGCGCGTTCTCGACGGCCATGATACCCGCGCGGTAGTGCGAAAACGTACAAACGCCGCAAATCCTCTGCATGAAAAACCCAGCATCCCTCGGATCGCGCCCCTTTACGACCTGCTCTATGCCGCGCCAGAGCGTCGAGCCCGAGTAGGCTTCTTTCACTACGTTATTTTCATCTACGACGACCTCTATGCGCAGATGGCCTTCTATCCTGGTTATCGGGTCTATTACTATTCTTTGCTCGCTCATTTTTACGCCTCCTCTTTGTCTTTAGCAAAAATGCTTACCGCGGCGTGCGCTGCTATACCGATACCTGCGAGCGCCAGTACTCCGATGCCGATTTTATCGCTGACGTTATCGGCGCCTAGGCCTAAAACGGTGTTAAACAGCCTATCTGCCATCGGCTCCTCAAAAGGCCCCATCGTATCCCAAAAATCAGGCTCCGAGCAGCCTATGCAGCCGTGGCCTGCTTGCACCGGCCAGCTGGTGTGCTGATTAAATCTCTCACGAGAGCAGTTATTAAACGTATATGGGCCTTTGCAGCCGACTTTATAGAGGCAGTAGCCGTTTTTCGCGCCCTCGTCGCCAAAGGTCTGCACGAACTCGCCCGCGTCAAACCTACCGCGTCTTTCGCAAAGATCGTGGATCCTAAGCCCGTAAGCCCACTTCGGACGGTTAAATACGTCAAGCGCGGGCAAGGTGCCAAAAAGTATGTAGTGAAGGACGTTGCCCACGATATTTTTCTCGCTCGGAGGACAGCCCGGGACGTTTATGACCGGTTTTGAGGTTACCTTTGATAGGCCGACGGAATTTGACGGATTTGGCTTTGCCGCTTGCACACCGCCAAAGCTCGAACAGGTACCGATAGCAAATATCGCCGCGGCGTTCTGGCTTGCGTGCTTTGCGTGATGAAGGCCGCTAAGCCCCAAAGGACCGACAGTTAGATAGTTCTCCGTCTCGCCCGTAGGTATGCCGCCCTCGACTAGCAGGATGTATCTGTCTTTGTATTTTTCGATCGCGCTTTCTAGGTTTTCCTCAGCCTGCCAGCCTGCCGCAGCCATCACGGTTTCGTGATACTCGAGGCTGATGTAGTTAAAAATCAAGCTATCTATACTCGGCGCATCGGTGCGAAGCAAACTCTCGCTGCATCCCGTGCACTCGGCCATATGTAGCCAGATCACGGGCAATCTATCGCTAAGCTCGGCGGCTCTAGCCACGGTTGGCGCCATCGACGCAGGCAGCGCCATAAACGCCGTCATCGCGCCCGCCCATTTCATAAAGTCGCGCCTGCTAAATCCGCTTTTCTTTAAAGCTTCGCCGATCGATCCGTTTTTTAGGGTCGGAAGCGCGGCAAGCACGTTAAGCCTCTCGTTTATCCTAACTAGGACGTCATCTCTCATGCTCTCTCCTTGGGGTAAAATGTGTATTTTTAGCATATTTAATAACGGTATAAATTC
>CAUQOI010000072.1:0-10302 GCA_963519525.1 uncultured Campylobacter sp. | reverse complement strand
TGATACTGCCGATACTGCATGATTATATCGACATAAATATGCAGTCGATGAAAGTCACGGTAGCTCGCTCTAAAAGCGATAGCTTCATAACCAAGGACAGGATGCGCGTGGATATCACGGCTGATTTTTATATCAGAGTGGGCGAGGATAGAGAGTCTATCTCTCGCGCGGCGCAGACGCTGGGTAAAAAAACGATCGATCTGCGCGAGCTAACCGGGCTGATAGAAGGCAAGCTCATCGCCACGCTCCGTTCGGTGGCAAGCTCGATGGAGATGAAAGAACTGCACGAAAAAAGGGATGAATTTAGCTCGCAGGTCAAAAACGCTATCGAAGCCGACCTATCTAAAAACGGCCTTCAGCTAGAGTCCGTATCTCTTACATCGCTTGATCAAACGGCAAAAGAGTTTTTTAACGAAAACAACGCCTTTGACGCTGAGGGCTTGACCAGCTTAACGCAGACTATCGAGGAGCGCAAAAAGCTACGAAACGATATCGAGCGCTCGACCGAAGTGCAAATAGCACAGAAAAACTACGAAACGCAGTCGGAGAAATTTGAAATCCAAAGAAAACAAGCCGAGGCTGAAGCCACGCAACAAACTAAGATAGCGAATTTCCAAGCCGAGCAAGAAGCGCTAAGAGCAAAAGAAGCCGAAAGTAGGCGCAAGGAGGCCGAAGAAGCCAAGATCGTCGCAAACAAAGCTATTGAGGAGGCGCAGATAAATAAAGCAAAGGCCATCAAAGAAACCGAGATCGAAAAGGAAAAAGCTCTCGAAATCGCCACTCAAAACAAAAACATCGAGATAGCTAAGAAAAATCAAGAGGTTGAAGAGGTCAGGATCGCCGCTCACAAAGCCATCGAACAAGCTGAAATTGAAAAGGCCAAAACCATAGAAACGGTCGAGGTGCAAAAGGCTAGAGTTGTCAAAGAAGCCGAGATAGAAAAGGAAAAAGTCATTGAGCTGGCAAATCAGAGCAAAAATATCGAAATCGCTAAAAAAGTCGAAGAAGAAGCCGTGGCTAAAACATTAGCCAACGAGAAAAAGGCGCTAGAAGCCGCGTCGCTGGAAAAGATCAAAACCGCCTCCGAAATAGAGCAAGCCGAGCGTATCAAAAAGCTAGCTCTAATCGAAGCACAGCAAGACGCCGAGCAGCTATCTATCGAAAAAACTGTCGCCGCAAAGGCTGAAAAAGAGGCCGAGGAAAACCTAGCTGAAGCTGCTAAAATCAAAGCTATGGGTGCGAGCGAAGCGCTAAAGATCAAAGCTACCGCAGAAGCTGAAGCTATAAAGATAACGGCTGAAGCCAACAGGCTAAACTACGAGGTTGAGGCTAAGGGTAAAACCGAGATAAATAACGCAGAAAATATCGTCTCAGCGGCGATTTTGGAAAATAGATTTAAGCTTGCTTTGATAGAGTTTATGCCGCAAATCATCGCCCAGGTCGTAAAACCGGCGGAGAAAATCGACTCTATCAAAATCGTGCAAATGGCGGGTCTTGGCGGCGCAAATCAGGGCGGAATCGGCTCAAATACAAACGGCGGAGTTAGCAACGCGGGTGCGTCTCTCTCCGATCAAATCGTAAACGCGTCTCTAAACTACAAAGTAAATGCACCGATAATCGACGATCTAATGAAACAAGTAGGCATCGATCTAAACGGCGGGATACAAAATATCGCCTCGCCCCTGCTAGACGGTTGCGAAAAAGCTAAAGACGCGTCAAATTTTAGCGCAAAAGAGACTGAGAAATTTAATGCTGCAAGCGAACAAAAAGACGGCAAGAAAAAGTAAATCTAGCATCAAATTTGATTAAAGTTGTGTAAGGGGGCGGCACGCTAGCGCGGTAAAGCCGGCTAAATTCGGCCGCCCTTTTTTACAATCAAAACAATAGCTGCTTTTTGTGGTTGTTTTTGGCATATTTTGAGCTGTCTACACGGCTGTAAATTTAACATCTGCAAATTTTAAACACGTTTAATATTTATGTAAATTTAACTGCTTAAGTTAAATTTTATATTCCCTTTCAAATTTGATTAAATCGCAAGTAAATTTTATTAGTTTTTTATTTTAACATCAGTAAAATACAGCCTAAGAAATCGGGTCGATTTTACCTTTTCAAAGGACACTTCATGAATTTTTCAAACACAAAATGGTTTATCGTTTCAGGTGCGGCGCTTGGGGCTCTGGGTGCACTCCTTGTGTATTTTGGTAACCCCGGCAACATGGGCGTTTGCGCAGCTTGCTTTTTGCGCGATACGGCGGGAGCGCTGGGCTTTCACCGCGCCGGAGTCGTGCAGTACGTGCGCCCGGAGATCATCGGGCTCATTTTGGGCGGCTTTTTAGCCAGCGTGCTTTGGACGAAGGAGTTTAGCACGACCACGGGTTCGTCGCCTTTCGTGCGCTTTTTTCTCGGATTTTTCGCGATGATCGGTTGCCTCGTGTTTTTGGGCTGCCCGTGGAGAGCGTTTTTGCGTCTCGGCGGCGGCGATATGACGGCGATTGCTGGAGTCGTCGGGATTTTTGCGGGCGTATTTTTCAAAAAGCTCGGTTACGGCCTCACGCACGAGACTAAAACTCAGGCCGCGATAGGCGTTTTGCCGACGGTTATGGGTATTTTGCTGCTTGCGGCGCTGGCTCTTGGGCTAAAGCTTGGCGAAAACGGCGCGCTTTTTAGCTCCGCAAAAGGCCCTGGCTCCATGCACGCTCCGATCCTGATCTCACTTGGTTTTAGCGTCGTCGTGGGCGCGCTAATGCATAAAAGCAAATTTTGCAGCGTAGGGGCGTTTGGTAGGCTTTTTAAAGGGGATTTCTCGATGTTTACGGGCATTATCAGTATCGTCGTTTTTGCCAGCATCGTAAATTTGGCGCTCGGGCAGTATAAATTCGGCTTTGAAGGCCAGCCTATCGCGCACAACGACGTGGTTTGGAACTTCCTTAGCATGACGCTGGCCGGGCTTTGCTTTAGCCTTAGCGAAGGCTGCCCGGGTAAGCATCTCGTGCAAATGGGCGCGGGCAATCTAAGCTCGGTAATCTTCGTCATCGGTATGGCGGCTGGCGCGGCCGTAGCGCATAACTTCTTGCTCGCTAGCTCTCCGAGCGCCATAACGGCGGCGGCTCCGTGGGCGGTGGCGATGGGGTTTGTTTTTGCGGTTTATGTGGGATTTTTCCACAAAAAAGCCGCTTGATTCCCCATAAACGACGGATTTCAAACTTTAAAATTTTAAACCCGTTTCGGTTACGTATTTTATATACGCGCCGCCCTCACGGGTTAAAATTTTAAAGTTAAACTACGCCTATTCTGTCTGGAATATTTGCCTCGTATCTTGCTAAATTTGACATTTTCGCGGTGCGGGTCTGGGTGGGTAAAATTTAGCTTAAATTTGAAATCAACCACAAGACAAAAATACGAATAAAACATCAAATTTTGCAAGTTTCTCTCTATGTCCAAAAACAAAAACTAGGATAATATCGATTTTATAGATATTTAATGCGTCTGGGCGTAAAATAGATTTAAAATTTATTTTGGGAAAAAGAAAATGAAAAAAGTAATTTTGTGTTTGGTTGCGGCGTGTTCTTTAGTCTCTGCCGCTACGTTTAACGAGGCGCAGATACGTGAATTTGAGCAAAAGTGCGAGGCCGGAAACGCTATTATATGCGGTAGCGTCGGGATATCGTACTATATGGGCGATAACGGTTTTACGAAAGATTACGAAAAAGCTGCGAAATTTTTTGCGAAAGCTTGCGACGGAAATAACTACAAAACCTGCTCAAATCTCGGGTTTATGTATTCTACCGGCCAAGGCGTCGTTATAGACCCTGATAAAGCTGCGGAGTTATACGTTAAGGCTTGCGAGGGCGGAGACGTTTTTGGTTGCCAAAACATAGGAGCCATGTATCTTAAGGGCCAGGGCGTAAAAGCAGACGCCATAAAAGGGTTAGGCTATATAAAAATAGCTTGTGATAAAGGACTTTGGGGTGCTTGCTCAAATTTTGCGCTTGCTAACGAGCTTATCGGTCAAAAAACAAAGTCGGAAGCATCTTTTAAAACGGCTAAAGAATACTTCAAAAAAGCGTGCGATCTGGGCAAAAACGACCGCAGCGCGCAGGTTATTGAGGAGCAAAAGAAGATATGGCTACAAGCGTGCGAGAAATACGAGGCCCTAAGAAAACAAAACTATTAAAATTTATCAAAAACTTTGCCTTGCTAAGGCTTCGGTAGACATCGTAACTTAACGCGAAAACCTAGGTACCGTTAAAATAGTTTAAATTCGGCACTTTCACGACATCGGTTTGCTGGGCTTAAATTTGCTTTGAAATTAAACTCAGTGCGGAGCAAAAACGCCGATAATGTCAAATTTATAAAATTTGTCCGAGTCGTCGCAGCAAAATTTAGCGAGTGCAAATCAAATCGCATCTACCGAATTTTATCAAATCGGGCTATTTTATTTTTACTCGGTGTAAAACCGAAGCTTTAAAACATAATCAAAAATCCCAAAATGTCGCTCCAAAAGCCGCAGCGGCAGCAAAAAGTAGGGCGCCAAAGCAAATCGTTTGGCTAAAGTCCACTAAATTTACGCTCTAAATTTGACGGCTAGCGATTAAAGGCTGCGGCAAAATCAAATTCAGTAAGAAAATTTAACGAGAAATTAAAAGCTACGCTAAAAGTCCGGCCCCTTTTATCGCTTGGCTACGCTCTTTTGCGTAGATGCGCTCGCCTCCGACGACGTCGTATTTCCAGATCGGCGCGTTGGCTTTAAAGTCCTCGACGAACTCGTTTATCAGCTGCAAGGCGACTTTTCTTTGCGGACTCACGACGCCTGCGATGTAGGAGCTCTCGTGCACGGGCACGTCTCCGCGAGAGTGCGCGAAAAGTACGTATGCGCCTAGATCCTTTGCCTTTTGTTCCCAGCCCGCTAGCCATTTGCGCAGGATCGGCTCGTAGATATCAAAGCTAAGCGCACTGATGCCGTCTTCCTCGCGAACGATACCCGTAAATGTGATGAGCGCGCCGCAGTTTTTGTCCTTAAACTCGTCGTACCAAGCGCTTGTGATCGCTTTAGCGTCGAGGCTTCCATCAAATATCTGCATATTAACCCCCACAAACCGGCGGTAAAATGGAAATTTTATCCCCTTCTTTTAGCGGCGCGTCTAGCGAGCTTGCGATCTCGTCGTTTACGGCGACGGCGCAGATTTTTAGCCACTCGCCCAGCTCCTCGTATTCGCCTAGTTTTTCTTTTACTTCGCTTAAATTTGCCGCTTCTAGCTTTAAATTACTCATCTTTATCGGGCCCAAAAACTCGATTTCTACCATAAATTCGCCTTTGAAATTAAATTTTTTTCTTGATTTTACTTAAAAAAATATTTAGATATACTTACGCCAAATTTTAAACGAAAGAGCTGTAATGAACGAAATATTAAGCAAAATAAAAACGCCCGCCTACGTCTGCGAAGAGGCCAAGGTGTGCAAAAATCTAGAAATTTTAAAACGCGTCAAGGATGAAAGCGGCGCGAAGGTGCTAGTCGCCCTAAAAGGTTTTGCATTTAGCGGCGTGATGGGGCTTGTCGGCGAGTATCTAGACGGCGCGACGTGCAGCGGCCTACACGAGGCTAAATTTGCCGCAAAATACGTTCGCGGCGAGATCCATACCTATTCGCCTGCATTTAAAGATGAGGACATAGATGAGGTGCTAGCGCTCTCAAAACACGTGGTTTTTAACTCCTTTGCGCAGTGGGCGAAATTTAAAGAAAAAGCTCTGGCCGCAGGAGTCACCTGTGGGCTTCGCGTAAATCCGGAGCTATCCGTCGCGCCGACTGACGCGTATAACCCGTGCGGTCGCTACAGCCGACTAGGCATCACGCGCGCAAATTTCGATGCGGACGCGCTTGATGGTATCACGGGACTGCATTTTCACGCGCTTTGCGAAGAGAGCGCGCAGAGTCTGGAGACCGTGCTGATGGCGTTTGAGGAGAAATTTGGCGAGTTTATCCCGCGTATGAAGTGGGTAAATTTTGGCGGCGGACATCACGTGACAAAAGAGGGCTACGACGTGGATCTGCTCATAAATTTGATCAAAAACTTCCGCGAAAAGTACGGCGTCGAGGTCTACATCGAGCCCGGCGAAGCGGTGGGCTGGCAGACGGGATTTTTGGCCGCTTCGGTGCTTGATTTCGTGCAAAACGAAAAAACCATAGCCATCCTTGACGTCTCGGCCGAGGCGCATATGCCAGACACGGTGCTGATGCCGTACAGACCGGCCGTGCGAGGCGAGAGCAAGGGCGGTAAATTTAGCTACCGTTTCGGCGGAAACACCTGTCTAGCGGGCGATATCGTGGGGCTTGATGCGGGCGAGCCGGAGTATAAATTTGATGCGCCGCTAAGCGTGGGCGATAAGGTGATATTTGAAGATCAGATCCACTACACGATCGTAAAAAATACGACCTTTAACGGTATCAAGCTGCCTGATTTGCTGATTTTAAAAGAAAACGGCGAGCTTGTAACCGTGCGGGAATTTGGCTTTGAAGAGTATGAGAGACGAAACTAAATTGACGCCAGGAACTGCGCTCTTTAGGGTGTAAATTTGACGTTTGGGGGCACCGTTTGTGGCAGTAAATTTAAATCAAATTTTACTTCAGGTTTCTGCCTGATATGCGCGTGCGCTAAACCCGTAGCTTTTCGGATTTAAATTTTGAAATTTAGTTTATTGTCCGTCAAATTTGCCGCAAATTTAATCTCAAACGAAGTTAAATTCATGATAAATAAAATCTAGCTTATATAAATGAATTAATATAGCAGATTATAAATTTGACCCTTATTTTGATAAAAACGCGCCGCAACCACCTAAAAATGCGTTGTTTTGACGCTAAGCTTGCATTACGTTATTTTTTGATATAATTTCACGAAAATCCGCAAAATTTAGCCTTTGGCTGGATGCCGACCACAACGAGCTTTTTGAGACGGAAAACAAAACCAAAGGGAGATAGCATGACGAGAATTTTTAGTTTGCTTTCGGTTTTCGCCTGTTGGGCCTTCGCTATCGAGGCGAGTCCTAGCACGAACCAGTACCAGAGCAATATCTGGGCTGCGGGTAGAATCGAGAACATTAAGCCTTACGAAGACGGTTTGGGGCCGATTTTCACGTTTATTCAGGGCAACGACTACTTCGCGATAGCGGCCTTGTCGCTTATTTTGGCTGTTATCGGCGCGTTCGTTCTGCACTTTTTGATCATCGGACCGAAACACTTCAGCCACGACGGCAAAAAAGTCTATGCGTTTAATATGATAGAGCGCGTATCTCACGGTGCTGCGGCGATCGCATGGATAGTGCTCATACCGACCGGCGTCATCATGATGTGGGGCGCTGAGCTTGGCGGCGGCGCGTTTGTTAGATTTTGCAAAGACATCCACGGATTAGCTACTATTTTATTTGCCGTTTCGGTACCTCCGATGCTGATAGCTTGGACTGTGAGGATGCTGCCCGCGGTTTATGATATCAGATGGATGCTGATCGTCGGCGGATATCTCTCAAAGGTTAAACGTCCCGTACCTGCTGGCAAATTTAATGCCGGTCAAAAGGCGTGGTACTGGGTAGCGATCCCTGGCGGTATCGTGATGATATTAACCGGCGCAGCGATGTTTTTCCTTGACTTTAGAACCCCGGACGTTGCAACCTGGCTGGGTGTATCTCAGATCGAAGTTTTAAGAGCTTCTGCGCTAGTTCATAATGTTCTTGGTATCGTTTGCGCGGTATTTTTCCTAGTACACATCTACATGGCGGCTATCGCGATACACGGTGCTATCTGGTCGATGATAACGGGCTATAAAGAAGAAGAAGAGGTTTACGTACTTCACCACTACTGGTACCAAGAGCTCATCTCTAAAAACAAAATCCCGGTATCTGAATACGAAAAAACTTATCCAAAATTAAAATAATAAAAAAGGAGAAATTTTTCTCCTTTTTGCCTCAGAGGCGAGTTTGCAAGCCTCTTTTTTATACGAAATTTAAAATCTTTTAGATAAAATTCCCACTAGACTTCAGGTTGAAGAGTAATAAATTTAAGGAAAAATCATGCAAATCGATTGTAGAAATTTAGCTTGCCCTGAGCCGGTAATCAAGACCAAAAACGCGCTTGAAAGCTTAAAAAACGGCGAAAAGCTCGAGATTTTAGTAAATTCTATCGCCCCCAAAGAAAATATCAGCCGCTTTTTAAAAAACCAAAACGTCGAATTTAGCGTTGAACAAAACGGCGCCGAGACAAAAATCACCGCCGTTAAAGGCGAATCCAAACTTGAGCTAACGAATTTTGACGAATTCGTCTGCGAAATCACGCCAAAGACCAAAAAAACAGTCGTTTATCTAAATGAAGAATACGCCGGAAGCGGTGATGTAGGCGTTAGCTTGCTAGCTAAATTTTTGGGCGCGCTTTTGCAAGTAGACAATAAACCGGAATATGTCCTTTGCGTAAATAACGCCGTCAAAATGACGACGAACCGCGCTCATCCGAGCTTTAAACCGCTTAAAGATTTAGAAGCTGCGGGCGTTAAAATTTTAAGCTGCGGCAGTTGCCTTGAGGCGTATAAGCTAGTAAGCGACCTAAGCATCGGCGAGATGTCAAACGCCTACGAAGTCATGCAAATTTTAACTACGCACGAGCAAATCAAACTATGATTTATAACGACAAACGTCTCACAAAATTCGTCCGAGCGGCGGGTTGAGCGGCCAAGCTTGACCCGTCGGGTCTAAACAAAACTATCGGCGATTTAAATTTAGCTCACCCAAATTTGCTCTCAAACATCGGCACGAACGAGGATGCGAGCGTCTTTAAGATCATGGACGACATCGCGCTCGTGCAGACGTTAGACTTTATCACGCCGGTGGCGGACGATCCGTTTATATTTGGCCAGATAGCGGCCGCAAACAGCCTAAGCGACGTGTTTGCGATGGGCGGCAAGGTGCTAAACGCGCTAAATATCGTCGGTTTTGACAGTTGCAACCTAAGCGGCGAAATTTTGGGCGAAATTTTACGCGGCGGACGGGATAAAGTTGCCGAATGCGGCGGCGTGATTGTGGGCGGACACACGATCGAGACGCAACAGATGTATTACGGACTTAGCGTCACGGGCGTCGTTTCTCCAAAATCTTTTTGGTCAAACAATGCCGCGCGAGAGGGCGACGCGCTCATACTCACAAAGCCGCTGGGAACGGGCATTTTGAGCACGGCGATCAAGGCTGATCTGCTAAATTTGACCCAAATCGAGCAGGCCGTCGAGACGATGCGACAGCTAAATTTCTATGCCGTTAACGCGCTAAAAGGCATCAACGTAACGGCGGCGACCGACGTTACGGGATTTGGCTTTTTAGGGCATTTAAGCGAAATGCTAAATGATAAAATCAGCTTTGAAATTTACCATGATAACGTGCCCATGATAGCAGCCGCGCGCGAGTTTGCCGATATGGGCATCATTCCCGAGGGCAGCTACAAAAACCGCGATTTTGCGAGTAAATTCGTTAGCGGCGATGCGGATATCTTGCTTTACGACGCACAGACTTCTGGAGGATTACTGCTAGCGGTACCGCAAAGCGAGGCAAATTTAGCCCTCTCTCGTCTAAAAGAGGCGGGTTACGAGAGCTCAGCAGTTGTAGGCGTAGCTAAAAAACGCGGCGAATACGGCATAAATTTATGCTAGGCGGCTTTAAATTTAAGCTCGCGAGCTTGGCGTAAATTTGACGGCTGTAAATTTGGTCAAATTTGAGATAGTTTAAAATCAGCCAAGCGATAGGCAAAACAGCAAGCCTAATCAAATTTATTTACAAAAATCACTAAAACAGCCAAGTTTTCTAAATATAAATTTAGTCAAATTTGAGCTGCTAAAATCCGTAGCAGCCAAAATTCTTAAAAATAAAATTTAGTAAAATCTTGCAAAATAAAATCATAAATTTACAGCTAAGCCTGCCATTAAAATTCGCAAATTTTACTGTTTTATCGCGAGCTAAACCTATCAAATTTCTAAAAATATCTCCCCAAATTTTAGAGCAATCTGCAATGTATTATCAAAAATATCTCAAGATTTAAGCAAGAATATAAAAGAATTAAATTAAAATCACAATCTAATCTTAACGAAACAAAGGAGATAAAATGGAATTTTTATCGTTTCTCTTTTTAGCTATAGCCGTTTTTATAGCTTGGAAAAAGCCTGAAAAAGAGGGCTTAGCGTTTGGCGTATTTGCCGTAGGGACGGCGATTTGCTTTATCATGTTTTTTATCGCCAGCTGGACGTCCCTGCTGCCTTACGCGGCGTACTAGGAGGGGC
>CAUQOI010000071.1:0-10360 GCA_963519525.1 uncultured Campylobacter sp. | reverse complement strand
TTAGCTTTTGATACTGGATGCCGGAGGCTCGGTCGGACGGATAGGCGACCGTGCCGTATACTGGACTGTAGATATTTATCGGGAAATTTTTGTGCATCGTGCCTGAGCTGTAGCTGTTTAGCGCGCCGGGTCTATAGCGGTAGTACTCCTTTGCGTCGATACCAAAGAGCAAGTTATGCGCTATCTCGCCCGTTTGCACGTAACCGTTTAGCGTGAGCGACCCCGCGTGCGTGCGGTGGATAAATCCGTCATACGCCTCGTTTCGTCTAGCTGCCACGCCCGTGTTTAAATTTACGTTCATTAGCCTGATGTGACCGTATTCGTGCTTGGAGCGCGAATACGCATAAGCGCCGCGCAGTAGCCAGTCCTCGCCGATATTTTTTTCAAAATTTACATCTACGGTGTCGAGTCTGGTTTTTAGTTTATTAAACGGCTCGTCAAGGCGTCTTTTCTTATCTATCGGCAGTAGCTTGCCCGTGCTTGGTACCAGATACATGCCGCGGTCGATCGGATCGGTCGAGCGCGTGTGCGTATAGGCTAAATTTATGCGGTAATCATCGCCTTTATAAGAAAGAGAGGGCGCAAAGAGGATGTTTTTATATTTGCCAAACTCCCTCCAGTAGTCTTTTTGCATCATATCAAATATAAATCTATACGCAAAGCCGCTATCGGCGATCGGTCCAGTGGCGTCAAAGCCCGCGTTCCAGTAGTTACGGTTGCCGATACCGGCCCAAATTTCGTTTGAGAAGTCGTATTTTGGCTTTTTAGTGACCATATTTATGATGCCGCCGGGCTCTTGCGCGCCGTAGAGCAGGCTAGAGGGGCCTTTTAGCACCTCGACGCTTTCTACGGTTTTATTAAAGCTATCCATAACGCCTGCCGGTACGCCGTTACGCATTATCGAGCCGTCGCGCTCGCTAAAAAATCACGTTTGACGATAGCGTCAAATACGCCGCCCGTGGTGTTTCCGTAGCTAATGCCGCTCACGTTTTGAAGGCTCTCGGCTAGAGTCTCGGGTTTTTTATCCTTTAGTTGCTGCTGGGTTACCACGTTTACCGTCTGTGGGATCTCTAAAATAGGCGTATTCGTTTTGCCTACTTCGCTGGTTTTGGCGCGGTATCCGTCGTCTGCACTCTCGCTAATCTCGACGCCTTGTAGCGCTACGTCGGCAGCGAAAATTTGAGTTAAAAGCAGCGACGAGGCCGCTAAACTTAGGCTAAATTTGTTCATTTATTTTTTCTCCGTTTTAAAATGCATTATCATTATATTATTCTTACGCTTAAATTTCGGTCGTATTTTAGGCTATAATTTCGGCTATGAAATACGCAAATTTAAAACAAATACAATCATTTTTGGGCAAATTTAAAAAAATAACCGCAATCAGACGCACGGGCGATATGGCGATATTTATCGAATTTGACGGCGAGCTTGGGCTGTTTTTCGACCTTAGCAAAGCCGACTCCGCGATCTACGCAAATCCTGATTTTCTAAACGTAAAAGAGTACAAAGCACCCTTTGACGTCGCGCTAAAAAAGAGGTTCTGGGGGGCTAAAATTTTAAATTTAAGCGTGCCCGAGGGAAATAGAATTTTAAAGCTGGAGTGCGAATTCCAAGGCTCGTATAAGAGCCTGGCCTCAAGCCTGTTTTTGGAGTTTACGGGGCGCTTTACCAACGCGATCATCACGGACGAAAAGGGCGTCATCGTCGAGGCTTTGCGGCACATAGATAATAATTTTCGCGTGATAAAACCGGGGCGCAAGCTGCTTGAGCTGCCGCCGGCTACGATAAAAGAGCGAGAGATACCTCCGATAACGGATTTTGCGCTATATTTTAGCGAGGAATTTGAGCGCGTAAATAACGCAAAGCTAGAAAATCTGCGCGCCGTAAAATCGGCCGCGATAGAGCGAAAAATGCAAAATTTAAGCGAAATTTTATCGGGACTTGAAAACGAAGCGGATCTAAATGCGCAAAGCGAAATTTTAAGCAAAAACGCGGGGCTGATCCTGTCGAATTTACACGCGTTAAGGGACTACGAGCGCGAGGTAACGCTAAATGATTTCGAGCGAGGCGAGGTGCGGCTCGTGCTGGATGATAGTCCTAAAATCGCCGCAAACGCGATGTTTGCCAAAGCAAAAAGGCTAAAGCAAAAGGCGGCGGGCCTAGTTATCGAGCGGCAAAATTTGACCGAAAAGCTCGAGTTTTTATCAAATTTACAAACGCTCGTAAATGAAGCGAAAAGCGCCGAAGAGCTAGATATCCTAGCGCCTAAAAAAGCCCGCGCCGTAAAGCAAAAAGAGCAGAATCAAAACGTCGAGGATTTTTATATCGAAGGCTATAAAATCAGCATCGGACGCAACGAAAAGGGCAACGTATGGCTGCTAAAAAACTCGAAAAAAGACGACGTCTGGATGCACCTAAAAGACCTACCGTCCGCGCACGTCATCATCAAAACCGCAAAAAGCGCTCCTAGCGAGGAAATTTTGAGATTTGCGGCGAAAATTTGCGTAAATTTTAGCGTCAAAGGCGGCGGGACGTACGAGGTTGATTTTACCAAACGTAACAACGTCAAAATTACGAGTGGCGCAAATGTAAATTATATTAATTTTAAGACGATATTAGTAACAAAGCACGACTAAAACAGGAGGCGAAAATGGCTGTAACACCCCTTGGCAATACGATTTTTATCAATCAAAACGTAAATATGGTCTCAAACAAGGTCGCCGACGTCCAAAATAGATTTGACCTGCAAAATCTCGCCGCCGCATCGCTAGCAAGCGACGAAAAACAAGAGGTCTCCGAGGTGCGACCGACCGAGGAAACCTACAAAATCGACCCGCAAAACGAACACGAAAAGCAAAAGGGCAGGCAGGAGCAGGGCGAGCTCGCCTCGGAGCAAAACGGCGAAAACTCCGACTCTGACGGCGATGAAAACTCGGAGGATCACGTCGCGGCTAACGACTTCCCGCAGGCGTCGCCCGTTTTTCAGCATCTTGATCTTAAAATTTAATCCTTCCCGCTCAAATTTGGCTGGACATTTTGCTGCTCGGCGGTCAAATTTGGCTCGATTTAGATCAAATTTGAGCTTTTATCCGCCAAATTTAAGCAACTGTTTTTTTAGCGAGAGTAAATTTCACCGCAGATCGTCAAATTTGCGCTGAAATTACAAGCCACGTTCGGTAAAATTTAACCCAAATCCGCCAAATTTACTGCTACGTTTTAATCAAAAATAAAATTTAACGCAAAACCCTTAAATTTAACCGCCGCCTAAAGCGAGCGTGCAAACGCAAATTCGCCTCAAATTTCAGCGCTTTTAAGCGAAAATTTTATACAATTATTACTCAAAAAAGGAAAAATCATGAAAACGCGTATAATCACCGGCGTCGCGCTATTTGCAGCGGTTTTGGTCATCTTTTTCGTTGATAGTTATCTGTTAAATTTCGCCATTTTAGGCTTCGTGCTTTATACGGCCTTTGGCGAAGCGCAAAAGCTCTACGGCCTGCAGGGCGGCTCTCTTGCTCTCATAGCGGTTATTTTTTACCTACTTACGCCCTTTTCAAACCCCGTGTTTATCGCTATTTTAGCAGTTTTGCTCGTTGTTAGTTTTCTCGCGCATTTTAAAAGCGAAAATCTAACGCCTGCGCTGCCGTTTTTGTATCCGATGACGCCGATTTTTCTCATCTGGATGCTTTATTCGCTCTACGGCGTCGGCTACTTGGCGTGGCTGATTTTAACGGTCGTGGCGTGCGATAGCGGGGCGTTTTTCGTCGGCAAATTTTGCGGCAAGCACGCCTTTAGCGAGACTTCGCCGAACAAAACCTGGGAGGGTGTGGCTGGCGGTATCGCCGTGGCTACGGTCTTTGGCGCGGGCTTTGGCTGGGTGCTAACCGATAGCTTTTGGCATAGCCTCATTACGGCGTTTTTGGTTGCGATTTTCGGCGTTTGGGGCGATCTTTTCGAGAGCTACTTAAAGCGCCGCGCGGGCGTCAAAGATAGCGGCACGCTGCTACCGGGTCACGGCGGGATGCTTGACCGCGTCGACGGCTATCTGTTCGGCGTCGCGGCGATGCTCTGGACGCTATCGTGGTAGTGCTGGGCTCGACGGGCTCGATCGGGACGAATACCCTAAATCTAGCCCGCAAATTCGGCCTTAGTATCGAGGCGCTGAGCTGCGCATCAAACTACGAGCTTTTAAACGAGCAAATCGCCGAATTTAAGCCCAAATTCGTCTGTATCGCCGAGCCAAAATTTGCAAAATTCGTAAAACACAAACGCGTTTTTGCGGGCGCACAGGGCATCTGCGATATGCTAAAAGAGTGCGAGAGCGAGCGCGTCGTAAACTCTCTAGTGGGCTTTGCTGGGCTGGCTCCGAGCTTAACCGCGCAAAAGCTGGGTAAAAAGCTAGCGCTTGCCAACAAAGAAAGCCTCGTCGCAGGCGGCAAATTTTTAAATACGAGCGCGATAAATCCGATAGATAGCGAGCATTTCGGACTTAAATTCTTGCTCGCGAACAAAACCCCGGTCGCTAGGCTCGTCATCACGGCCTCGGGCGGCGCCTTTTACAAAACACCGTTAAAAGCCCTAAAAGACGCCCGCGCCGCGGACGCGCTAAAGCACCCCAACTGGAGCATGGGCGCAAAAATCACGATAGATAGCGCGACGATGGCGAACAAGCTTTTTGAGGTGCTAGAGGCCTTTTGGCTCTACGGCGTGCGTGATATCGAGGCGCTCATCGAGCGCACTTCCACGGTGCATGCGCTAGTAGAGTTTGCCGACGGCTCGACCACGGCGCATCTATCCAAAACCGATATGATTTTAGCCATCGCGCATGCGATTTTGGGCGAGGACGGGGGGCTAAATTTGAGCGCCGCCGATGCGAAAAACGGGCAAATAGTGCCGAATTTGGATCTAAAAACTCTAAAAAATATAAAATTCGGCGAGATAAATTTGAAAAAATATCCTATCTTTTCGCTAAAAGATCAAGCTTTGCAAAACCCAGATCTTGGCGTTGCTATAAACGCTGCAAACGAAGTCGCGGTGCATAAGTTTTTGCGCGGCGAGTGCGGATTTTTGGACATCTCGCGAACGGTTTTGGCTGCAGCAAAGAGGTTTGAAAACGAGAAGATAGGGAGCAAGAGTAGGATCTTTGAGGTGGATGCGGAAGTGAGAGCGTGGGCGGAAAGACTGCTGAAATAGCGGCTTGTCTTTTGAGCGTCTTTGAATGAGCTAGAAATTTTCTCCCTCGATGAACTAGATATTCTATCTTCGGTCGAAAATTTCTTTGCAACATTCAAATCCATCTCAAAACAAGCGTAGTGTTTTTGCGAAGCAAAATGTTTCTATAAAATACTTCGCCTTGACTTTTTCTATTCAAATTTGGAGTCAAATTTGCAAATTTATAAATTTAACTCCATCAAAATTTACAAAATTTACGACGCTTTGCTCATAGAGCAAAGCAGTGTCGCCACCTTAAAAGCGTCGTAGGGGGAGGGGGATTAAAGGGGGTGGGGAGCGACTTCGCCATTCAAGCCCCACCCCCTTTATAATAAAGTAAAAAACAACCTCAAACGGTTGTTTTCTACTCAAAGAACACAATCTGCAACGCTAAATTTGACAAAACCAAATTTAGCATTTTCAAGGTGCGGGTCTCGGCGAGTAAATTTAAAATTAACTCGAAAAATTTGCTTTAAACGGCGCATTTTCGTCGCCGTAATTGTTGCTAATATGTTATAATTTTGCGAATTTTAAAATCACTTTGTGTTTAAATTTGGCTGCAAAACAAGACAAATGCCGCAAATTTCAAGAATCAAAAAATAAGCCGCAAAATAAAAAGAGGGAAAAATGGAAAAATACGAAGGCTACAATCTCAGGTTCAAAGACGCTCTCGTCGGCGTTCAGTTTTTATTCGTCGCGTTTGGCGCGCTCGTGCTGGTGCCGATTTTAACGGGGCTTGATACGTCCGTGGCACTATTTACGGCGGGCATCGGCACGCTGCTGTTTCAGCTCATCACGCGCAAAAACGTCCCGCCGATCTTTCTCGCGTCTAGTTTCGCGTTCATCGCGCCGCTTAGCTTTGGCGTGAAGGAGTGGGGCATAGCCGCTACGATGGGCGGAGTGGTCGCGGCGGGGCTTTTTTACGTGGTTTTGAGCCTGCTTATTAGGCTAAAAGGCGAGGGATTTTTACATAAAATTTTACCGCCCGTGGTCGTGGGCCCCGTCATCATGACGATCGGCCTCATCCTCTCGCCCGCGGCCGTAAATATGGTCATGGGCAAGGGCAAAGAGGCGCTCTATACGCAGGGGCAGTCGCTTACCATCGCGCTCATCTCGCTTTCGGCGGTTATCGTCGTTATGATGTTCGGTCGCGGTATGCTGCGCCTAGTGCCGATACTTTGCGGCATCGCGGCGGGATACTGCGCGTCGCTGTTTGTGGGGATCGTGGATTTTACTCCGGTTTTAAACGCGCCGTGGTTTGCGCTGCCGCATTTCACCGCACCGGTTTTTAAGCTCGAAGCCGTGATCTACATGGTGCCCATCGCCATCGCGCCCGCGATCGAGCACATCGGCGATATACTTGCGATTAGCAACGTAACGAAGGAAAATTTCCTCAAAAATCCTGGGCTTAAAAGCACTCTTCTGGGCGACGGACTCGCGACGTCGCTAGCGGGTTGTTTCGGCGGCCCGCCAAACACCACCTACTCGGAGGTCACGGGCGCAGTCAGTATCACGAAGGCCTATAATCCCGCCATTATGACCTTTGCCGCGCTTGCAGCGATCTTGCTAGCTTTCGTGGGCAAGCTCGGCGCCGCGCTCTCCACGATCCCCGCTCCTGTCATCGGCGGCATTATGCTGCTGCTTTTCGGTATCATCGCTAGCGTGGGCATGGAGACCCTGATCAAAAACGGCGTGGATCTAGCCGAGCCGCGCAATATGATCATCGTCGCGCTCATCTTCGTCTGCGCGATCGGCGGCATGGTGCTGGATTTCGGCGCGATGAGCTTTAGCGGCGTGGGGCTTGGCGCGCTCATCGGAATTACGTTAAATTTAGTACTACCGAAGACCAAGCATTTTGACGGGTACTAAGTTAAATTTGCGCGGAGCTTGCGTCGTTTCGCGCGATTGCGGGTAAATTTGAGCTTTGCCGTCAAATTTACCCGCGGCTTTTCGTCGCCAAATTTACCGCGCCTAAATTTTAAAATTTCCCCCGCAAACGCTTTCAAATTTCTAACGTTTTAAACTAGCAAGATATATAATTGCCTTATGAAAAAGGCAGATAATTTAAGCAAATTTGATAAAAAGGCGCTAAAGCTACTCTTTGCGGTACTTTTCGTGCCGCTTTTCGTCTCGCTCGTTTTTATCTATGAGCTATCGGTGTATGATAGCTCGCGCGAGCTGCCGCCAAACTCGCAAAAAATTGGCAGAAGCGATTACTATAATATCGGCGGCAAAATTTATCTACGCTCTTGGAATCTCGCTCCTTACGAGCTGGAGGGCGGCGCAGATGTGGCGAGCTTTCGCGCGCTTGATACCGGCAGATACTCCTACACAAACGTCGGCATGGACGCTAACCGCGTATTTTGCGGCGCTCGCGAGATGTCGGGGCTAGATCCCGCCCGCACGCAAAAGATCGGCGCGCGATACTATAGCGACGGGCGCGTGAGCTACTTTTGTTCAGACGTTACGCAGCGTACGGGCGGCGCGATAAGCTACATTTACAAGGTATTTTTCCACGCCTTTGGGCTCTCTAAATGGCCGCAGGAGTACAACTATCCCTGCGCGAGGCTGGATACTAGCGCGCCCATCTCGCCGCTGACCGAGAGCCCTTACGTCGCAACCGACGGCGAGCGGGTATTTTACGAGGGTAAAATTTTAGCGGGTGCGGACGTAAAAAATCTAAAACAGATAAGGCTAAAAATCATACACGAAGACGGCCCGGGCTCGCCCGCGCACTTTCGCCCGGTCGATCGATGGCTAAGCGACGGACGCAGCGTCTATGCGGACGGCGAGAGGCTAAATTTCACGCCTAGCGAGCAGATGTATCTCGTGGAGCCAAACGCCGGTATAGAGTTTCTTTACGATCCAAAGGCGGGCGCGGTGCTGATGAACGGCGAGAGATTTGACCCTGCAAACGAGCCCTATACGCCGCTAAATTTTCAGAGCGGACATCAAGAATACATGCTGTTTGCGAGCAAAAACGGCTTATTTTATATAAGCAAGGATAAAATTTTAAATCGACCGCGCGGCAGCGGCGCCGAGGGCCGGCTCAAAGACGCGTTTTGGTACGTGTATTATAAATTCGGCGCAGACGCAAGCCGGCTAAGCGCGCTAAAAAGGGCGGGCGATAATCCATTTAAAGGCGCCGTGCGGCAGATTTCGGAAAAGCTTTTTAAAGACGACGCGGGATTTTACTATCTAAATTTCTACTCGCATAGCGTTTACGTCACGGGTCGCAGCGGCAGGCATCTGGATAAGCGGACAAATTTCATTGATCTGCGAAAGATCATGCTGGATGTGCATGACAAAAACGTAATGGCGCAGATCGCGGACGAGGCGGCGCGAAACCCCGAAATGTCGCAGCAGGTCTTTACTGCGCAGGACGTGGAGTATGAAAACGGCGCGGCCTTTTATATGTATTGCCTCGCGGCGGTTTTGTTGCTCGGAGCTTGGTTTTATAGCTACCTTAAAAAGCGCAGCTTGCGACGCGGTTAAATTTACCCCAAATTTGCTCTAAATTTACAACCTTTTTTACCGATTTGTTACGATTTCTAGTTAAAATCGCAGTGAAAAAATCAAAAGGAAATCCAATGGAAAACAAAATCATGGATAGCGTCAGAGGCGGCTTTTGGACGAAGCCCGTCATTATTTTCGTCCTGCTTTTGCTGCTGCTTATCCCGCTAGGTTTCATCAGTTCGATGATTTCTGACCGCGCCTACGTCAAGCGAAGCGCCGAGGAGTCCATCATGCAGCCAGTCGGCGGGGAGCTTAGGATCGAGGGCGTTTTGATCTCGGTGCCGTATAAAAAGCAAGCGGCGATCTACAACGAAAACGGCGTAGCTGCGGTATCGCAGACAACCGAGCAGATCATGATAATGCCGCAGTCATACGAGCTATCGACCGAGCTAAATCCGCAGTATCTAAAGCGCGGTATCTTTAGCGTGCCCGTTTTTAACGGCGAAGTCGCGCTAAAAGCAAAATTTGCGCCGCTAAATTTCGAGCAGCTAAATATCAAAGAAAGCGACGTTTTGCTAGGCGAGGCGACGCTGATTTTGGGCGTAGGCAGCAAAAAGACCTTTACCGCATTTCCCGCGCTAAAAGCAAACGGACAGGATCTCGCGCAGTCTTTTGCACCGCCTAAATACGCGCCCTTTGCCCAAAGCGTCCACTACAAACTACCTGCAAATTTAGCAAACGGCGGCTTTGAACTAGCGGGCGCGCTATCTATGCAGGGCGGGCAGAGCGCGAGCTTCGTCCCTGTGGGGCAGGATAATAAATTTGACGTAAAATCCTCGTGGAGCTCGCCGTCTTTTAGCGGCGGCTGGCTGCCGAAATCGCGCGAAGTTACTAGCAGCGGCTTTAACGCGCAGTGGGAGATTTCGGGCCTTAGCACCGGCGTTCCGCAGGCGTGGATCATGGACGGCAGGCGCGAGATAGGGCTGGAGAGCGTCGAGGCTAGCTTCATCAGCCCCGTAAACAACTACTCGCTTATCGCGCGCTGCGTGACCTACGCGATCTTGTTTCTAGCGGTGCCGTTTTTGGCGATATTTTTGTGCGAAATTTACAGCCGCGTCCGCATCCACCCGATCCAGTACCTGCTCATCGGAGCCGCCGACGTTCTGTTTTACCTGCTCGTGCTCTCGTTTTCCGAGCATATCAGCTTTCTAGCTAGCTATCTCATCGCGGCCGCAGCCGTGTGCGCGACGATACTTTTTTACGGCTCGGCGATCTTTCGGGCGCGCAAATGGGGCGTATTTATCGCGCTCGTGCATGCGGTTAGCTACTGCTTGCTCTACGGCATCTTGCAGTCCGAAGACTACGCGCTTTTGATGGGCAGCGTGATGATATTTGCGGTGATAGCGCTTGTTATGTATTTGACCAGGAAGATAGATTGGTACGAGAACGGGCTAAATTTTAAATAATTTGCGGCTTATCTTTTGAGTGCTTTTTGTGGATCTCGTTAAAATTTGACTCGATAGGCTACATGCCTTATCTTCGTCAAATTTTAACTTCAAAACCCCACAAATCATCTCGCGATACTTCGCCTTATCGTTTTACGTTCAAATTTGAAGTCAAATTTACAAATTTGAGTCACCGAGACCCGCACCGCGAGAATGCTAAATTTAAAACGTGCGGCGCGATAGCGCAT
>CAUQOI010000070.1:0-10411 GCA_963519525.1 uncultured Campylobacter sp. | reverse complement strand
TTTGAGGTGGTAGTGCCGAAGGGTGTGCGAGTTCAAATCTCGCAGGTCGCACCATAATTCTTATTAACTCCCGAGAAAAACCCTTAAAACCATCAATGATCTGCTAGTCTAAAATGCAACCGCGCATAAATAGATCAATATACACAAGCGCTCTTGCGGTTGCCGTAATGCATTAAAGAGCTTAAGTCTATTAGATTGTTTTAGTGGCCGTCGCACTTCTTTATACGATCAAATTGAAAAAGCGGTTTGCAAATTTAAAAAATAACCGCAAAAATTAAATCAACAATTTAAGTTTTAAAAATCGTCAAAAGTAACAGCTCTGTAAGACAAGTTTAATCCGCTATAATTTATATCTAATTTTACAATAATAACAAAATATGAGAAAAGGAAAATCTCAAACTAAATCGGCAAGTGCCATGAGTCAATTCTAAAATAAAAAAGCAACCAAACTCCTATAAGAAGCCGGTCGCTTAAATTTACCTCGGAGCCAAACGTCAAATTTGAAAATTCGGCTCCAAATTTTGTCTTACATAAAGACCGGTATCGTCGTATTTTTAAGGAAATATCTCGAAGTACCGCTCAAAAATATCTCCAAAAAGCCGTTTTCGCCGTATCTGCCCGCTACGATAAGATCAAATCCGCCCTCTTTAGCGCTTCGCAGCAATGCCTCGCCCGGTACCGAAGTCGTGCTCACGACCTCGTAAGTCGCCTGTATGTCGTGCAGTTTTAGGTACTCTTCTAGCTTTTTTAGATTTTCCTCTGCGCTACCGTCGCCAGAGTGCGGCATGCAAGTGATACAATGCACCTTTTTAGCTTTTTTTAGCAGCTCGATCGAGCTACTCACGGCGCGAGAGTTTTGAGTCGAGCCGTTCCAGCTAACTAGGATATTGTCGGCCTTAAAGCTCGTTATGCGCCTTGGTATCGTGATAGCCGTTTTGCCGCTTTTTAGCACCGCCGCCTCAAACGTACCAGTGATCTTGCCGTCAAGCGGCACCGCAGCCACTACCATATCGCAAAATTTAGACTCCTGTTCGACCACTACGCTTCGCTTGCCGCTTTTAGTGACAAATTTAGCCGTCGTCTTACCCTCGATCGGCTCGTCGCTAACCTGAACATCAAGCTCTTCGCAAAGTTTATGAAAAATAGTCTCGTTGCGCTCGTGTTCGACACCAAGCTCAGCTTTCGCCGCCTTTAAAAACTCATCGTAAAGAACTCCGCCCCTAAGCGTCATTTTCATATTATAAACGACGCCTGGATCTAGCTGGCAAGCCAAAATCTCGATGTGGCTATTAAAATGCTTAGCGACCAGCAAAGCCCCTCTGATACGCTCTTTTACGTCGTCGCCCGCGCCGATTGGGAAAAATATTTTTTTATACTGCATCGGTTCTCCTTTAAATTTATTGCGCTAGAGAAAGGGAAATTTTGTGCCCTTTTTGATCGCTGATTTTTACCTTAACTTTATCGCCGGCTTTTAGAGGCGTTTTGATTTTTGAAATATGCAAAAGTCCGTCCACGCCGCCAGGAAGCCCTATAAAGGCGCCAAATTCTACCACGCTTTTTACCTCGCCCTCAAATTCGTCTCCGATATTAAACTCAGGCGTCTTGTGAGGTTTGCCGTCTTTGCCGCCTCTTTTGCCGCCAAAGCCCTTGCCGCCGTCTTTTGAGACGATTTGTATGATATAGTCTTTAGCTGCATCTACGCTTGATTTTTGCGCGCCGGCGATCTTTACCTCGCCTTTTTCGCGGTCGAGGTCGATGGCGACGTCAAATTTTTCAATGATCTCTTTTATCGTTTTGCCGGCTTGTCCGATGATGTCCACGATCTTGCCCGGATCAACGCTAAAAAGCTCTAGTTTAGGCAGTATGTCTTCGTTTACGGAGATATTTTCGTTTGCTTTTTCCATCAAATTTAATATATGCAGCCTGCCCTCGCGCGCCTGCAAAAGAGCCTCTTTTAGCACGTCAAGGCTGATACCGCCCAGCTTTATATCCATCTGGAGCGCCGTTATGCCGTCTTTGCTGCCCGCGACCTTAAAGTCCATATCGCCGTCGTGATCCTCTAGTCCCATGATATCGGTTAGTACGGCGTGTTTCTCGCCCTCAAAAATCAGTCCCATCGCAACGCCAGCTACTAGTTTTGGGGTATCGACGCCTGCAGCCCTTAGCGCTAAAGAACCGCCGCAAACGCTAGCCATCGAGCTTGAGCCGTTACTTTCTAAAATTTCGGACACGAGTCTGATAGTATAAGGCGAATTTGCGTCGATGCTTGGTGCAAGCGCGCGTTTAGCGAGATTGCCGTGACCCAGCTCGCGTCTGCCCGGAGCCTTTAGCGGGCTAGCTTCGCCGACGCTAAAGCCCGGGAAGTTGTAGTTAAACATAAATTTATCCGTCACGGCGCCTTTTTCCGTTAGCATATCATACATCTGCGCGTCGCCGTCGGTGCCTAGAGTAGCCACCACGAGAGCTTGCGTCTGGCCGCGAGTCAAGAGGCAGATGCCGTGAGCGTTTGGTAGGATATTCGTCTCGATGCTGATCGGGCGGACCTCCTTGAGCCCTCTGCCGTCGGCGCGCACGCCCTCGTTTATGATTTGCTCGCGGACGATTTTTTTCTTAAATTTAGCTAGGACGTTAGAGACAACCTCCTCCTCCCAGCCCTCTTTTTGAGCTACTTCATCAGTCAAAATTTGCTTAGCGATCTTGGTTAATTCGCTAGCGCGCTCGCTTTTAGCCATCTGATTTATCGCAGCTTTTACGTCGTTTTTGTAAAATTCGTTTAGATAGACGGCGACGCTCTCGTTTTCGATCTCCGGTTTTAACTCAAGCTGCGCGTCCTCTTTTTTATGCTGACTAAACGCCTCCTCGTAAGCATTTGAGGCGCGAAGTATGGCTTTACCGGCCTGCGCGATCGCCTCCACGATGAGATCTTCGCTAAATTCGTTCATGTCCTGCATCGCCATCACGCCGCCGCCCAAATTTGGATCCATCATAGGATCTAGCGCGATAGGCACTATCTCGTCTTTTTCGGTAGCGATACTTCTCATCTCGATCATCAAAAGCTCGTCTTTTACGCCCGCAACATAAAGATCCAGGGCAGAAGTTTTTAGCTCAGAGTTGCTAGGATTTATCACAAATTTATTGTCTATATAACCTACGCGTACGCCGCAAACAGGCGCATTTACGGGGATGTCGCTAAGATAAAGCGCGACTGAAGCCGCATTTAGACCGACGACTTGCAGATCGACTTCCGGATCGCAAGATAGCACCATCACGACGATTTGCGTCGGATACGCGTATCCCTTTGGAAAGAGCGGACGAAGCGAACGGTCGATGATGCGCGAAGTTAGCGTTTCAAAATCCCCAGGCTTGGTTTCTCTTTTTACGTAGCCGCCGGGAATCCTACCCGCTGCGTACATTTTTTCTATGTATTGTACCGTTAGTGGCAGGAAATCCTCGCTAACTTGCGTGTCCTCGCGAGCGACGGTGGCTAAAACGACGGTGTTTTTTACGCGCAAAAGCACCGCGCCGCTAGCTTGCTTGGCGACCTTGTTTATATCGTAAATTTCAATTTGATTATTGACTTCTATTGAATACTGCATGCCCTAATATCTCCTTGTTTTTGTAATGGTATATAAAACGGACTCTCCTCTAATATGGAAAGCACGGTTTCGGGTTTTGGTTCGATTTTATTTTCGTAGTAAAAATCCACTTCGATAAAATTTGCGATCTTGTGCACGGCGTAAATTTCATCCACTAGCGGCGCGATAGCTACGGCTACGTCGGTAGCGATGAGCGGCGTAGCGTATGTGACTGATTTTACCCGCTCGCGCATGAGCGTTTTTAGGCAAGTTAGCGCCGTGAGTCCCGTCTCGCAGCCCTCGTCGATGAGCAGGATGTTTCTATCCTTTAGATCGCCGATGAGATTGCCTTTTCTAAATTTATAGACGTTTTTTAGGATCTTTTCGTCGTACTTACGGTCGGCCTCGCCGTAAACAAAATCGTAACTAATACCAAAGCTCCGAATCAGCTCGTCGTTTAGCACCACGTCGTCCTTTTCGCTAACCATCGCGATTTCGCACTCGGGGTTATTCGGCGCAAAAATGCGCTCGCAAAATAAAATCTCGTAGCTCAAATTTAGCCCGCGAGCCACGCTATCGACCATGATGACTGAGTCTATAGAGCTGCACATCATCAGATATTCGCCCGCGACTAGCTCTTTTTTGGGCAAAATTTCAAGTAGCTTATCGGCTGCTTCGAGCTGATTTTCAAACATAAAGTCTTCGTAGCTACTCATTGCCGCCCTGCGTTGTCTGTCCTACCGAAAAGTCGTAATGCACGCCGCCCATCGGATAGAAATTTATAAAGAAGTAAACGCCTCTTGATTTTTTGGCGGCTGTTCCTCCTTTAACAGTAATCGGTTCAAGCTCCTCTTCGTAGACGAAGGTGTAGTTCCAACACTTTCTGCGGTGAGAGACGCCTAGCTGCCACTGTTTGTTATAGTCGCGCTCGAGGTCGTACTGAGTACCGCTAAATAGTCTATAGTTATGCGGAAGCTCGACGTAACCGTTTAGGTGTAGATAGTTTTGCTTTTCCTGCGCATTTTTTCTTTGCATCGTGTGCCAGAGGCTAGCGCCGAATTTATCATGCGTATAGCTCGCGCCGCTTTGGACTTTTTCAAAGTATTTATTCACGTACGAATACTCAAGTCTGTTGTAAAAAGATAAATTCGCCAGCGGATACCAGCCGATGATGTTTTTCAAATTTGAGCGCTTGTTTTCTTTGGTGTAATAACCCTGCGAAATCGTATGGCGTAAAAATTTCCTTCCATCTTCGTTAAAGAAATACTGCGTCGCTCTAGCCAAAATTTCATCTCTAGTGTGCTGGGGATTGATGAAGCTCTGATATTTTCGTCCGAGCATATCGTATACGTATACGTTGCCGTCATCTTCGGCCGTCTCGTATCTGTCTGGCAAGTCGCCTTCATTATATGCTTTAACCACATAATCTACGCCCAAATTTAAACTATGATAAAAGCTCTCATAAGCCTTAGCTAGGTCGGTGTAGAGCGAGAGTTTGTGGTAGTTTTCTATGTAGTTTGCGCTCTTGTCTTCATCTCCGGTCGGGCGGTACATTTTCTTGGCATAGTCCACGCGAGTGGCGTATAAATAGTGATAATACGAGAATTTAAGATAATCGTCCGCTAAAGGCAAATGAAAGGAAACCGGCAGGTTAAATTCGTACTGCGTCGCTTTTACGCCGATTTTTCTCGTGTAGTTATGCGAGTAGAGATCGACAGAATAAAGCACGTTCGGCAAGATGAAGTTGTCGGTAAATTTATGATACTGAAAGCTCGGATACTCTTGAAGCGTATCTTTGTTTTCGTTTGGACTACCGATTTTTGAGGTATCCGTGTAGTACCTAGCATATGCGCCGAAATAGTGCTTGTCGCTGCTTAGAAAATAGTTTAGTTTTGAGGTTACGAGAGGGTTATCGTCGCTACCCGAGCCTCGTTTTTTCAAATTTATATAGTCGACGTCGTTTAGCGCCGTCGCATCGAGCCATAAGCCTTCCTGTAAATCCTCGTTTATTAAGTGCTTAACGAGTCTATCTCGCTCATATTTTACATCAGCACCCTTATGCGTTTTATTTTTCAGAGGGAGTCTTAGCGAGTTTTTCTCGATCTGTCTTTGGCGGTATCCCTCAGTATCTCTAAAGGCGCCGAGCGTCACCGAACCCCTAGAATAAGGCGAATCGGCAAATCTAAACGCGCCGTAGATACCCGTACCGCGTCTAGTACGAATTTGCGGATCAAACTGTAAATCCCAACTGTCGTATTCGGCGATATAGATCGGTTGTTTGTAGTAAAATCCATCGTTTTTACCGTAACCAAACTCCGGCGGCAAAAGCCCGGTACGTCTGCGAGTATCGGTTGAAAAGCCAAAATACGGCAGATAAAACACGGGGACGTTTCCGACGTAAAATACGGGGTTAAAAAGGTGTAAAAATTTACTCTCGCGGTTTAGCTTACCGCTGCTAAATTTGATCTTCCAGTCCGGATCTTGGACGTTGCAGCTTGACACGACTGCGCCGTTTACCTCATAAAACTTAGAAGTACTATTGCTCTCGTCGCTTTGCATCCAGACTTCCATGTCGCGGTTCATCATAAATAGCGTCTCATAGTTGCTATCTTTGCTATTTAGATCGATCTTTGCATACGAGCAGCGTGAGATTTCGTCTTTGTTTCTTATCAAATTTACGTTACCGAAAAGCTCCAAAATTTCTTTTTGCTGATCGTAAACGGCTCTGTCTGCGCTCATCAAATAATCTTGCGAATAAACAAGCACGTTTTTATCCGCCGTAACAACGCCGTCGTCGCGCTTTACGTCATCGGCTAAAAGCTCGAAATTTTGAACGGCATAGCAACTAAAAGCTCCGAAAATAAGCGTCAAGAAAATTCTAGTAAACATTTATAACTACCGTTTTCGCGGCCTTATCTTGCCACGTTTGAAATAATGGATTTGAAAACGCCCATGCAAAACCTAGGAAAAACGCGTTTTCACTGATAATGCGTACCAAAGAGCGGGTGAGAGAATTTAGCAGATTGGGTTTATCAAGCAGATCGATATCCACGCACACGATCTTCATCGCAACCTTGCCGATACTAGCGCCGCAATACCACGTAAAAAACGTCTGGTAAATAACCTCGAGCAAGACTATCTGCGGTATCATTTCCATAGCCAGAGCACTGATCTGCTCGTAGTCCAGTCCATCAAATTTCTCGTAGTAAACGGCATAAAACAAAAACGAGATGAGAAATTTATCTATCCCCCACGCGACGGCTCTTTTGCCGACGCTAGCGAGCGTGATATTTTCGTTTTCGAGCTTGTCTATGACGCTCCTGCTCATTCGCGCCCTTTTAGCATTTGCCAGGCGATATCTTTTCGGTACCGCGCGCCGTCAAATTCTACGTTTTCGCAAAGCTCATAGGCCTTTTGTTGCGCTTGTTTTATGCTTTTGCCAAGCCCCACGCACACGAGCACTCGTCCGCCGTCGGCATATATCTCGCCACCCTGCTCGCTCACGCCGGCAAATGCTATGTGCGAGTTTTCAGGCACGTTTTTTACGCTGATTTTGGCCATAGGCGAGCTTGAAAAAGGATAATTTTTACTAGCCATCACGACTCCGACGGCAAATTCGTCTTTTAGCTTCACGGGTTTTAGATCGCCTTTTGCCGCATTTAGTAAAATTTCGCCCAGGTCGCCATCGATCAGCGGCATTAGCACTTCGCACTCAGGATCGCCGAAACGCACGTTAAATTCAAGCACGTATGGCACACCCTTAACCACCATAAGCCCCACGAAAAGCACGCCGCGGAAAGGATTTCCCTCGGCTTTCATACCTTTTAGAGTCGGTTTTACGACCTCTTCCTCGACCTGTTTTATTAGCTCGGGGCTTGCTAGCGGACTAGGAGCGTATGCACCCATGCCGCCGGTATTTGGCCCTTCGTCGTTATCTTTTAGGCGCTTATGATCTTGCGCTACCGGCAGGCTAACGAAATTTTCGCCGTCGCAAATCGCAAAAAAGCTAAGCTCAAATCCGTCCAAAAACTCCTCCACGACCACGCGTTTGCCCGCCTCGCCGAAGCTCTCTCCGCTTAGCATATCGCGAGCGGCAGCCTTTGCTTCCTCGCGGCTTTGCGCGATTATTACGCCTTTGCCCGCACACAGTCCGTCGGCCTTAACGACGACCGGAGCGGCAAGAGAGTCGACAAATTTAGCCGCAGCATCGTAATCATCGGTGTTTAGATAGGCGGCCGTTCTGATAGCGTTTCTAGCCAAAAAGTCCTTCATAAACGCCTTACTACCCTCGAGCCTAGCCGCAGCCTTGCTCGGTCCGAAAATATTTAAATTTCGCGCCTTAAAGATATCCACGACGCCGTCACTTAGCGGCGTTTCGGGACCGACGATCGTTAGTTCTATCTGCTCCGTCTCGGCAAATTCTGCGAGCTGATTATAGTCTTTGGGGTTTAGATTCGTGCCGAGTTTTGAGGTGGCTCCGTTGCCCGGAGCAAAGAAAAGCTCGTGTTTGCGGGATTCTTGAAGTTTTAGAGCTATGGAGTACTCGCGCCCGCCGCTTCCGATTATCAAAATTTTCATAATTTCTCCAAAAATAAAAACCCAAGTGAGCGGTGCGCATATAAGTGGCCCGAAAATTCAAAGCCAACCTTGCAAATAGGCGGTTCCTTTAGGTCGCAACTTCTCGCGCTCGCACGCTCGAACGAAGCCACGTCACACAGTTCCGCACATCTTCGCCGATACTAATGTGTTGGACCCTGTAAAAATACGCTGCCAAATCACTCAGGCAAGGTTATTATATAAAATTTTAGCTTAAAGTAGCGTTTTTGCGAGGCTTACGCAGGAATTTATATTTTGCTGAGTGCTCACTATGGGCGCGCTAAATTTTTCTAGCCCTTTTGCCGTCGTAAGCCCGATAGCGACGGCTTTATAGCTCTCATCCCAGCCAAAATTTCGAGTAAAATTTCGCACCGCTGAGGGAGCCGTAAAAATAATCACAGAGTTTTTGGGCGGTTTTTGCTCCTCGTTAAGCGGCTTAAAAACGTTTTCGTAAGCGATTATCTGCGTCAAATTTACGCCGTTCTCTCTCAAAATTTCGCCCACGCTCGAAGCCGTCGCGCGCGCTCTTAAAAATTGCGTTTTTTTGCCCCGCAAAAGCGGTGCGATCTCGGCGGCGAAATCGTTTCCATGAGCGTTTTTTGCAGTGTAAATTTGAGCAAAACCAACCTTGCTAGCCGCGCAGCTAGTACCTTCGCCGATGGAGTAAATTTGCAAATTATCGGGCGAAATTTGATTAAATCTTAGGGCGTTTACGGAGTTTTTGGAGGTCAAAACCAGCGCGTCAAATTCGGCTAAATTTACGCTAAATTTATTAAATTTTATATCGTTTAAAACCAGCGTCTTTACGCCTTCAAATTCCAAATTTGACCCGACCAGATAGATCATTTTCGCCCTTAAATTTATGATTTCGCGACTAAATTTTACCGCAAATTCTCAAATTTTAAAAGCCGTATCAAAAAAGCAAACTCTACTTCGCCGCGTCACGCCTGCTTAGATACTCTTTTGCTTTTTGTTTTAGCGCTTTATACAGCTTGCCGGCATCCTCTGCGCCGTATTTTTTCACCAGTCCGTTGTGAAAATCGCCCAAATTTTTACTCTCAAACGCGATTTTTCTAATCTCTTGCTTTTTAGCCTCGTCTATTTTGATCGAGGGCTGCGCTTTTGCCGTGTTTTCAGCTTTATTTTTTACCTCGTTTTGCGGTGTGGGAGCTTGCTTTGATTTTTGCGGCGGACGCTTGTTTGATAAATTTTGCCCTTTTTCATCCGCTTTAAGATCCTCACTAGAAGCTTTGACGCTCAAATTTTGCTCCGCGTCTTTCGGATGCTCGGTAGGACCCAGATCATCGCTCAAATTTGCTTCCACGGCTTTTGCTTCTTGTAAATTTTCATTATTTGCCGCTACGCCGTTTTCGCTCTCTAAAGGTTGCAGTTTTTCGGGCTCCAAGTTTTGCGCGATTTGCGAGCAACTTTCTAAATTTTGCTCTTTTGTCTGGGCGACTTGAGCCTGTAAAACCTCGCCGCTTAAATTTGACTCGGTTTTTGATTTTTCTCGCTCGTCAAGTTTTTGCTCGTCGCCTTGAGCCGCCAGCCTAGATTTTGCGGAATTTGGTGCTGCAATACGCTTTAATTCGCCTTTTTGCGCGTTTTCTATTTGAGGTTTTTTGTAAATTTTCCTCGCATCCTCTTTTAGCGCGTTATACACGCCGGCGCCGTTTTTGCTGCCGAATTTTGAGATAAATTTCATATGAAGCTCGCTGAGGCTACCCGAGTTTCGTATCAAGATCGCGATTTCGTCTTGATTTTCTTCGATGAGCTGCGCCGTATGCGAGCGGTTGAAGTCAAATTTGAGTTTATGGAATTTCCCGCCGTTTTTATCTTGTTTATTAAAAAAATCTATCACGTCGTCGTAAAATTTATCGTTGCTGACGATGTAAATTTTGTCTTTTTTGTGCGAGAGTTTGCCCATTAAAAAAGTAATTATTTTATCGGCATAGTCCTTGTGAGCGCTTTCTAAAAGTATGATTTTTATTTTGATTTTTCGCGCCAAAAACCACGCCAAAACGGAGATGCTTAGTTTTTGTCTATTATTAGTTACGATATAAATTTTATCTTTTTGTCCTAGCTTTTTTAGTGTTGCCAGATTATCTACGCTTATGTTTTCGTCGTCTATTATAAATCTTGCCATATATTTCCTAAACGAGTCGGGGCAATCGCCCCGAAACTCTACATCTTATCTTTTGTTACAATGAGTAACATTTTAAATTTTTCAGGGATCTTTA
>CAUQOI010000069.1:0-10670 GCA_963519525.1 uncultured Campylobacter sp. | reverse complement strand
ACTTATACTGTAAATTTTCTATCGTTTCGTCTTTAACTTTTACTTCTTCTTCCAGCTCGAATACTCTTTGATCTTTGCTATTTATAGAAGTTTGTAGTTTAACGAGCGGTGCATTTGTTTTAAATTTTTATGCTTTGTATTGCTGCCCGTCTCGCCTCTTAGAGCGATGTTTTCAAATGCCGCTCCGCCAATTTCTTGCATACTTCTACCGAATTTTAACGTTTCGCCCTTCCCGTCAAATCTAAGGTTTTTGTGATTTTCAAATTGGTAATTGGTAAAATAAGCTGATAATGTTTAGTCTTTTCGTCGTTGTGCTCGCTAATCAATAAACACTTTACGCCGCTTTTGCACAGTACGATCTCGCAAATTTAAGAACTCTGTCAAGCGAAACTTGAGCATTAACGATATTAACTTCAGTTTGGTTTAGTCCCTCTTTGGGGTCTTTTGGACGCTCTGTACCAAAGCCAATAACTACTTCTGAAAATCCGACCATATTATCTCGCCAATGATTTTTCACTACTTTACCGTTTTTATAAATTTTTGTTTGGGTTTCGTAATCGGCCTTCATCTTTTCGCGATATTCCAGCAAGAGTGCTTTTATATGCTTCTTATGATTAAATTCCTTATCATTGCTAGGTATCTCTCGCATGTGGCCGTTATCGTTATACTCGTTAAGCACTATGTGTCTATTATTGCGGCTATTACCTCTAGGGTATCCGATCTTAGAGGCGTGCTTAACCTCTCTAACATTGTGCTCATACCTTATAATAGCCTTTTTGAGCGTCAAGAATTCGCTTATTACACAAAGAACTAGGCTGTGTCCGCCTATTTGAAGGCCATTACTCATTTTTAGTCCTTTTCTTTATTATCTACTATAGAAATTAAGAGCATGTTTTAATCCGTTTTTGAAAGATGTATGCAGCGATATCGGTAATCGCAAACGCTATACGAGAATTATTTGCATCACCCATTTTAATGTAGCAAGGAATATCTCTACCCTGTGATATGCGAAGATCAAGGGTAGATACGCCGATACTAAGAAGTTTTGCCGTTTGTTGCCTATTTAGTACCGCTTGTCCCTTGTATTGACCCGCTATATGCTCAAGAAGCGCTTTGTATTCTACGTTGTTATATAGTTCATTAAGCATATTATTTTTCCCCTTCTGCTTATTCTTATATAACTAATTATATGTACTTTTCATTTACTTTTGCATTTTTGAGTAATTTTTAGAAGTTTTTGAAAAACTTTTAATACTTTATGGTTTTTTAGAGCGTTTTAGAGCAGTTTGGAGTAAAAATTTATTTTCATATTTTTAAAAATAAAAATAAGGCATCTTAGATTGACTTAGAAAACACGGTGAGAAATTGAAATATTAAAAAAATTTAGGAACAAATAGGGAACAAATTTAATAAAACCAATAAAGCTTAAAGCTCTTGAAACATCGGTAAAATTGGGGTTTAAAAGGTATTTTTATAAGTAAGTGGCTCCGGATGCTGGATTCGAACCAGCGACCAATCGGTTAACAGCCGACTACTCTACCGCTGAGCTAATCCGGAACGTTTTAAAAGAAGTCGTATTATAGGCAAAAACGTATCGTTTGTCAATTAAATTTAGCTTAAATTTATGGGTATCAAAAATTTAGCTGGCAAAAAGGCAAATTTTCCCACAAAAATCACGCAAGTCGGTAAAATTTAGTCCCCGCCGCATCTACGATTTTTATCTTTCCGTCCGCTAAAAGCTCCTGCAAATTTTGCTTCGAGCTTTCAGAAAAGCTATTTATTGCGTCGTTTTCGCTTTGCGGGCGGCGTTTTACGAGCTCTAGCAGCTCCTCTTTGCTAAACTCAAGTTTTTCATCGCCGTATTTTGCCGATGCTATCGCGCACGGTACGTCGGAAATTTGCTGTGCAAGCTCATATAGGAGTTCCCGGCTCACGCCTTTAACCGGGTATGCGGGCGGGCGGTCAATGGTGCTTATGCCCACGCGAGCGGGCAAAATTTGATTTATCGCCGCATTTAGCGCTTCAAATTCGGCCTTTGTGTCGTTTAGTCCTTTTACGACCAGGATTTCAAGTACTAGCTCGCCTTTAAATTCTCGCCTAAATTTAGCCATCGCAGCTACTAGCTCGCCGACGTTTATTTTTTCGCCCGAGCGGTCGATCCTAGCAAAGGTCTTTTGCACCGCGCTATCAAGGCTAAATTTGACGATATCAAGCCCCTTTAGCGCCTCGCAAATTTTAGGACCTAGTACGCCTGAACCGTTTGAGAGGATGAGCGTTTTAGCGCGGCCTTTTATCAAATTTAGCTCTCTTACGAGCCTTGCCAGATCCGGATAAAGCGTTGGTTCGCCGTTTGCCGTGAGCGTGATGACGTCAACGTGCGGATGCGTGGCGAGTGCAGCCTTCACCTCGGCGATTACTTGCTCTACGCTAGGCGGATTTTCTATAGCCGCGACGGGTTTTGCCGCCGTGAGTTCGCAGTAAACGCAGTCAAAGTTACAGCACTTTTGAGCTGGCGATAGATCTACGCCCAGCGAAACGCCGAATCTGCGCGAGCTAACGGGACCAAAGACGATTTGCATTGATTTTCCTAAATTTAAGATGTGCGATTATACTAAAAGCCGGGACAAAATTTATTAAAGCGGATAAATTCGAGGTAAATTTGACGGCTCCGCATAAAATCAGAGCCGTCACAAGAGTTAAAATTTCTTCTTCCTCACGTCTTCAACGATAGCTTTAGCCATGTTGTCGACCTGAGCGGTTACTTCGTTAGTTCTACTTACGACGCCTACGTTGTTATGAGTGAGCTCGTCTATCTGGGCCACAGAGCGATTTATCATATTTATGCCTTCGCTTTGTTCCTTGATACTCTCGCTCATCTCGTTGATGCTTTGAGCTAGTACGTTTGCGTTGGCTTCGATTTCGCCGAGCGATTTTTGAGTGCGTTCGGCTAGCTTTCTAACCTCATCGGCTACGACAGCAAAGCCACGTCCATGCTCGCCCGCTCTTGCTGCCTCGATAGCTGCGTTTAGAGCTAGAAGGTTTGTCTGATCAGCGATGTCGCGGATGATCACGATGATGTTTTTGATCTCCTCGCTTTGTCTCATGACGTCGCCGGTCTTTTGGCTGATAGCGTTCATAGAGCTGCTCATCTGCTCGACTGCGGCAGCGCTTTCTTGTAGCGAGCTTGCCTGTACGTTAGCGCCGTTTGTGAGCTCTTTCATCGACTCAGCCAACATTCCTGCTTTTTCTTCTAGTAATTTAGCTTGCTCTAAATTTATATTGAGCATATTCGCGATCTCTTCGCCTAGCGAGTTGATACCCGCAGCCATTTTGCCGCTATCATCAAGTCTTTTTGTAAAGTCTTGCGCTTTAAAGCTCTCTAGCAATCTTATAACCTCATTGCTATTTTCAGCGATCGCATCTTTTAGAGCCGCTTGAAGCTGGGCAAAAGTAGATTTTAGCTGATTTAGCGCAGGGTTTGACGTATGCGCATCAAGAGTTGCGGTAAAGTCGCCCGCCTTTATCTTATCAACAAAAGCGTTTGCTTCTTTGATAAAGTTATTTTCAGCGGTATTTGACGCCTCTACCTTGCTTATATTTTCATTTATGAGCGCCGCCATAACCCCAAATTCATCTTTCGTAGCCACATTTGCTTTAAGTGGCTCTTTGGTTTCGTAGTTTAGGTATTTGAAAAACGCATCTAGCGCGCTTGATATGATACCAAGAGGCTTCAAGAAATATCCGACCATAAACACCAAGATAACGACGATAATTGTGATAAATACGAGCGAAGATACGGACTGATTTAATAAAACGCTATCTAGTATAGGATCGTAATCTTCTACAGAGTTATTAGAGCACACGAGCCAATTTGCTTTATCGTATTTTTGGCATGCAAAAATTCTTTCATCGTCGCCAATCTTATTAAAAAACGCTTTACCGCCGTCTTTATTGTAGCTATTTATGACAAAGTCGACAGATTTTTTGATCTCCGGATCGGAAGATAAAATATATTTGCTATCCGGATGATAGACAATGAGTTGAGTATCTAGATCTATGATCAATGGAACGCTAGTTTTAGACTCTTTTGATTTTGCCAAGCTACTTGCTACGCCGTCTAGATACAAATCCGCAGCCACTACGCCTGCAGCTTTACCGTCTATCGTGAACGACTTAGCTATTGTCATAGTGGTTTTTCCGCTAGATTGTGCTATATACGGAGGCGTAAAGTAGAGCTTACCGCTAGAAACGCTTTGTTTAAACCAACCCTTTTCTCTAGAGTCGAATTTATCCTTTTCAGGCGTCAATTTTAAAAATTTAGGCCCTCTTCCAGCTTGCGCGACCGCATCATAAAGCTCTCCGTTGTCTGCAAAGCCTATGTAAAACTCAGGTATATCTAGAGTAGTAGCCATAGTCATCAATCGATCTTTGAGCTGCTCTCTATCTGCCATGAGATGAGGGTTTTCCTCTATATATCGCATTAGCCCCTCTACTGCATAAACCTTACTGCTAAGATACTCATCGACGTAAACCTCCAAAGAACGCGCGATGGCCTCCTTTGAATTTTTCGAAACGTCCAAAATAGTATTTTTAGTACTATTGTAGTTCATGGCCGCAAATATAGTAAATAGCACGGCCAGCAATGCAAAAATGATAAAAGCTATCTTATTTGCAACCTTTTTCATCTAACCCTCCTTTGGTAATTTTTATTTTTGTTTTAAAATTTCTTTTTTCTCACGTCTTGCGCGATAGCCTTAGCCATATGATCCACTTCGGCGGTGACTACGTTGGTTTCGTTTGCCACCCTGACGTTTTGCTTGGTTAGCTCATCGACATGGGATACGCCTTGATTGATCAAATTTATAGCCTCGCTTTGCTCCCTGATACTTTCGCTCATTTCATTTATGCTTTGAGCTAGTACGTTTGTGTTAGCTTCGATTTCGCCGAGCGATTTTTGAGTGCGTTCGGCAAGCTTTCTAACCTCATCGGCAACGACGGCAAAGCCTCGTCCGTGCTCGCCTGCCCTTGCCGCCTCGATAGCAGCGTTAAGCGCTAGCAAATTTGTCTGATCAGCGATATCGCGGATAATCACGATGATATTTTTGATCTCTTCGGACTGGCGTATTACGTCTTGCGTCTTTTGGTTGATGGCACTCATCGAGCTGCTCATCTGCTCGACTGCTGCGGCACTTTCTTGCAGCGAGCTTGCTTGAGAGCTCGCACCGTCGGTTACTTGTTTCATAGACTGAGCTAAAAACTCCGCCTTTTCCTCTAGAATGCGAGCTTGCTCCAAATTTGTCCTTAACATGCCGGCTATCTCTTCGCCTAGAGCATTTATGCCCACGGCCATCTTGCCATCATCTTCGAGCCTTTTTGTAAAGTCTTGCTTTTTAAAGCTTTCGAGCAAATTTAACACCTCGTCGCCGTTTGCGGCTATGGCTTGTTTTAGGGCGATTTGTAGGTCTTTAAAAGTTTGCTTTAGCTGGCTAAGAGCCGGATTTGAAGTGTCGGCGTTTAGCTGAGCTACATAGTTGCCCTTGCCTATCTGTCCGACAAATGCGTTAGCTTCTTTGATAAAGCTATTTTGCTCGGCAAAATTTGCCTCGATTTGCTTGATGTTTTCGTTTATTAGTGCGCTCATCTGGCCGATCTCGTCGCTACCGCCGCGATTTAGCAGCTTGGCTTTGTCTGTTTTATTGTTTAAAAAGTCGAAAAATTGCACGAGTCCGTTTTTTGTCTGGTCGATACCCGAGATCAAATTTCTACCTATAAATGCGGATACCAACAGTACAAGTATAATACAAATCGCGATAACTACGAGGCTAACGACCATCTGAGTATTTGCGTCATCTTTAACGATCGCGGCGTCCTCTTTCATGTTGGCTAGTAGCTTAAGCTCAAGCTCTCTCATCGCATCTATAGAGATGCTTATCTTTGAAAACCATTTTGGCGCTTCGTAAGATACGTTTTCGGTGGCTACTACGTCTTTGATGATATTTATCGCGTCGTTAAAGTCCGTCTTTTTTCTTGCTATATAATCAAATTCCGCGCTATATTCTTTTGGGTTATATTCGTCAAAATCCTGCATAAATTTATGTATAACGCTGTTTAAGGCGACTACTTTGTTGTACTCCTCTTTACTTATGCTTTTTTTTGTAAAAACGCCGTTTAAAGCAGCTCGTAAGATACCGAAAGACTCCTTTATCTCGCCCACGATGATGATGCGGTTTAGATCATCTACTATGCTAGGCTCGAGCTTATCGCTATAACCGTTTATCGTTATAACTTCTTTTCTTAGGATATTCGTTATACGTCCGATGAGATTATCCCCGCTTCTTTGATCGACTCCTGCTCGGATCTTAGATAATTCTGATGCTATCTCGCTTTTTTCGGCTAGCTTTTCAAGCGTCTCGTCTACGTTTTTTCTCTGAGCTAGTAGTTTAGCGTTATCCCCGCCCGAAAGTACTCCCGAACTAAATCCTCGCTCTTTTTGCATCTCATGGATAAAACTAGTTTGATTTATGATAGTGTCTACGATTTTCTCGCTATATTCAGCCTTTGCCCTAGTTTTTGCGATACTGTTTAGTAAGTATGCGCTCATTACGCCAAGCCCGATTAGACCAACGATAGCTATCGTCATGATCTTAAATTTGATACCGACGTTGTTCACTTCCTCTCTCCTTTTGTGCTATCTTGCGCTTTTTTCTTGCACTCGTTTTATAAAATATTTCGCATTTTCTACGGGAACGTCCGGCAAAATACCGTGTCCGAGATTAAAGATATGCGGCGCGTTTTTCATCGTCTGCAAAATTCGTTCCACACCGGCGTCGATTGCCTCCTTGCTATAAAGGCGCGTAGGTTCCATGTTTCCTTGAAGGATGTATTTCGGGCTTAGTTTTGCTTTAGCAAGCTCGATCGGCGTACTCCAATCCACGCCGAAAACCTCAAAATTTCCCGAAATTTTATCCAGATATCCGCTTATGCCTTTTGGAAAAACGATAACCGGAATTTGCGGAAATTCAGCCTTAAGCGCATCCACTATATCCATGATATACTTCCAACCGAACTCAAAATACGCCTCATCCTCCAGCGCAGCCGCCCAGCTATCAAAAATTTGAACCGCATTTACGCCGGCTTTTATCTGCTCTTTCATATATCCTATGAGCGCGGCCGTGACCTTAGCTAAAATTTGATGCATAAACTCTGGATTTGAATATAAAAGCTTTTTGCTAACCGCGTAGGTTTTCGTCCCGCCACCCTCGATCATATACGTAGCTATCGTCCACGGTGCGCCGCAAAAGCCGATTAGCGCCTTATCCTGCGCCAAATTTTCGCGCGTTAGCTTGATCGTATCGTATACGTAGTCTAAATTTTTGATCGATTTTTGGACGTCTAGCCTATCTAGATCCTCTTTGGTCTTGATAGGGCCGCTAAACACGGGCCCCTCGCCTTGGACGAATTTAAGATCCATGCCCATCTCAAGCGGCACGACGAGGATATCGCTAAAAAGTATCGCCGCATCGACGCCTAAAATTTCAACCGGCTGGATCGTAACCTCGCTGGCTTTTTTATAATCCTTGCAAAGCGATAAAAAATCTCCCGCCGCAGAGCGAACTCGCATGTACTCGGGCAGATACCGACCCGCCTGCCGCATCATCCAAACGGGCGTATAGGGCGTCGGTTTTTTCAAACAAGCGTCGATAAAAATCATATATTTCCTTTAAATTTTGAGCGATTTTATCTAAATATTTATTAAATTCTAATCCGCCCACTTACTTTCGTCTAATTTTTTTTCATTTTTGGCCACAACTAGCGCGCCCAGCATATCTCCCGTGACGTTCATCGACGTGCGCCCCATATCAAGGATCGCGTCGATGCCCAAAATAAGCGCATACGCAGCGGCTACAGCGCTTCCGGCCTCGACTTTTAGACCTACTGATTCAAGTACCATCAAAAGCATTATCGCGCCCGCTCCAGGCACTCCGGCAGTTCCCACGGCAGCCAGGACGGCCGTTAGTATTATGGTCATTTTAGCCCCAGAGTCAAGCTCCACGCCCACGGCGTTAGCGATAAACATCGCGCAGATACCAAGATATATGATCGTGCCGTTCATATTTACGGTGGCGCCCACGGGAAGCGCAAAGCCGTAAATTTGCTTTGGGATACCCATGTCTTCTTCGGCCGTTTTCATCGAGATAGGCAGCGTTCCGCCCGAGCTTCTAGTTACAAAAGCCGTCAGCATAGGCGGACGAACTTTTTTTAGAAATTTAAACGGATTGATTTTAACGATCAAGCAAATCAGGAAATAAACGACGAAAATTTGAGCCGCAAAGCCGATATACGCGCTAACCGTGACGCCCAAAAGCGGTCCGAAAGCCTTTACGCCTTGCTGTGAAAAGACGATAAATATAAGCGCGAAAACGCCAAACGGCGCATACTCCATGATCCATCTTATGACGTAAAACATGATGTGATTGATCCCGTCGAATACGTCGTAGATCAAATTTCCCAGCCTGCTAAGCCTCTCGTCTTTGCTATCCTTTAAAAACGAAAGCGCGACGCCGAAAAATAGGCTAAAAGTTATGATTTGTAAAATTTCGCCCTTTGCAATAGCTTCAAAAGGGTTGGTTGGAAATAAATTTACGAGTATCGACGACATGCTAGGCGCATTTGCGGCTTTGCCGCCTATGTCGCCACTACCGGTTATATGCAGTCCGGCTCCCGGCTCCAAGATAAGACCGACCGCAAGCCCGACTATGATGGCCAAAAATGACGTCAATATGTAAAAAATCAGCACCTTTGCCCCTACCCTGCCAAGATCTGAAGGCGAGATGGAGCTACAGCCCACGATGAGCGAGGCCATAACGATGGGCACGATGATCATTTTAAGAAGCCTTATGAACACGTCGCCAAAAGGCTTTAGGATAACTATCGCATCCTTTGCGTCTTGAAAAATGATGCCGCAAACGGCGCCCAAAATAAGTCCGGCTAAAATTTTTAGAAGCAAATTCGCCTCGAAATATTTCTGAACTATTCCGCGTTTAGCGTTTGGTTGCACGAAATCTCCTTTAAATTTAATCCGCGAATTATAAGTAAATTTTTCTTAAACTACAAACACTTCTGTTTTTTGAATTACGGATTAAATTTAAAGCGAGAAAAAATTAAAAGGCACAAATTTCAGTTTTTAGCCGCCAGTTCGTCTAGCAAATTTTGCAAATTTACGCCCGCTAAGCTATCAAACATCGCTTGTTGCGCGGAGCCAAATTTAGGAATCAAAAGCGCCTCGATCCTGCCTCCTAGCGGACAAGGCGGCGGCGAGTTTTTGTGGATTTTAAAGATACCCTTTTCGCCCTCGTTTACCGCTAAAAATATATCAAAAAGCGTGATTTGATCAGGCTTTTTAGCCAGGCTCGCTCCTCCCGTGCCTGCGCTTACGTTTATCAAATTTGCCGATTTTAAAAGCCTGATTATATTTCGCACGATGACTGGATTCGTGCCGATCGTGCCTGCTAAAAACTCGCTCGTGTTTTTTTCATCTTTAAAAAACTCGCAGCTAAGCAGGATGTGGATAGCGATGGAAAATTTTTGTCCTATTTGCATAATCAGCCTTGGTTTAAATTTAAAAGCCGCGCGTCCTTTTTGCGCGGCCTTATTTTAGCTAAATTACGCAAAATTTTAAGCTCACGCTCTCTCGCCGACGGCGGTAAAGCGCTTTTGCACGAAATTTCTATTTTTTAGCTCGTCAATGATCGCGATCGCAAGATCGGCGTAGCTGATGTAGCTCTCGTTTTGCGAGTTTAGTATGACGTGATCGTTACCGAGCACGTATTTGCCCGTGCGAGCTCCCTGATCGTCGTATTCGCCGGCCGGGCTTACGTAAGTCCAAAGCACATCGGTTCTACCTTTTAGCTCGAAAAACGACTCCGCAGTCGCCCTTGCCACGCCCATGTACTCGGCAGGGAAGCTTGGCGTATCCATAACCATCGTCTGCTTATCATCCACATATAGCGTACCCGCGCCGCCTACGATGATTAGCCTCGTGCTGCTACCGCTTAGCAAATTTGCAAGATGAACTGCCACCTTCTTGTATAGAGGAAAGGTCGCGTCAGTAAAGGCGCCAAATGCGCTGATAACGGCGTCAAAGCCCGCTAGATCCGCCTTCGTTAGCTCAAAAATATCTTTGTAGACTACTTTGACGTCGCCGTTTTTGTACTCTTTGTTTCGCACGATCGCCGTGACGTCGTAGCCTTGTTTTAGAGCCTCTTTTACTAAATTTACGCCTGTTTTGCCGTTTTTGCTATTTTCATTGTTTTTCCTTTAAATTTGATTTGTTTGATCGCACAGCCGCCGCGGTTAATGCGCCCGCAGATTTGGCGCCGTATGCCGCGCCGCGCAGTTTAAAATTTACGCTCGCGTTTGTCGCCACCCGTCTCGCGAAATTTACAGCCAGCTTGGCTTTACGTCCTCGTTTATCACGCCATCATCCATCGTGTACTGCTCCAGGCTGCCGCGTTTGGCTTGGATACAGATAAACTTCATCCCCTGCGCTCCCGCCTTGAAGCACCTATTGCCCGCCGGATCGATGCGGATCGCGTCGCTCTCACTAACCGCCTTTTCCTCGCCGTCGATGAAAAGCGTGCCGCCACCTTTTAGCACCAAGTAAAGCTCCT
>CAUQOI010000068.1:0-11117 GCA_963519525.1 uncultured Campylobacter sp. | reverse complement strand
CAATTGTCCCGTTTGGTTACTCATATCGGTTGGATACGTTATGTCGCCGCTTGCTGCTTCTACTAGCGTTAGCTTGTCTCCGCCGTTAAGTACCCCGCCGTTCATCATGCCTACGCCTATCTTAGATTTTGCTAGATTGGGCGCATGCTCTAGGGCAAGCATCTTGTCCGTAGCTGGCACAAATCCTACCGGTATGTAGAAATTTAAAAACTCAAAGTTATAAATAGCACTTGCCTTGATATTTTTCTCTCTTATGTTTATGGTGTTGCCGGTGAAATAATCTTGTGTCGCATCGCTAGTAAAGCCGCCTCAAATTTGAATACCAAACAAGTCAAGTCTGCGTGCATTTAAATTTACAATGTTATTTACGGTAGAGCCGTCTCTGGACTTTCCTGCAAACATATCCGCAGGTTCTTCAAATATTCCTCCGTTTAAATTTAGCGTATTGCCCGCGGCGGAGCCCTTTGTGGACTCTCCTGCTATGATTTGAGGCTCTTTAAATATTCCGCCGTTTATAGTTACTTTGTTGGCTTTTGTTCGCCTTCGTTGCTGATCCCCCCGCAGATATCTACCTTTGCCTCAAGCGCATCTGCGTCTACATCCACTTCATTGCCCTTGGCACTTCCTTCTTGGCTCTCTCCGCCAACGATCCTGGAGCCGTCTTTTATGCCGGATTCTTTGCGTATGGACACGACATTGTATTCGACATTTCCGCCGATACTATGTCCTCCATATATTTGCGACGATTGCTTAAAATCGGCTCCTTTGTCTATATCTACGATATTATCTGCTGCATTTTCCCTAAAGCTGCGTCCGCCGTAAATTTCTGGTTTTTCAAAAACCCCTCCGCTGATTAAAATTTTATTCCCTTCCGCAGCTACAAGTCCTCTGCCGCCATAGACTGCTTGTTTGATCTTGCCGCCACTGATATTAAGGGCATTATAGATAGAAACTTGTTTTTCGGAATACCCTCCGTAAAGGAAATGAACTGGGTCGCAATAATCCCGAAAATCCAAAGTGTTGTTTGAAGCGGCTGATAAATCGCTATAACCTCCGGCTATATCAAGGTCGTAATTTAAGCCCATTAAGCTATCTTTTCTATTCCAGATAAGGGAGTTGCTGTCGCTATCTGGCAGTGCGAACATTTCGCGGCCGTGGCGTACGAAAATCCGGGCACAAATGAAGTAAATTTCGGCGAAAATAGTAAATTGACGGGTTAAATTTGAGTACTTAAATCGCAAACGAAACTTCAAATTTGACTATCGAGCAAGCGGGCGGCGCGGATAAAAATGCGGAGCTAGACCTAAAAGGTGAAGGTAAATTTGAGGGGTCAGATTTGAACGAGAAAACACCGAGTAAAAACTCAAATTTAAACCCGCCCAAATGCTAAACGTGCAGATATAAATACTCTGGCAGGACGGACTTGCGGACGAGTCAAATTTGCAAGCGAGTATAAGTTTAAAATAGTAAATTTAACTCCGCGCTTCAACGATTAAAGCAAATTTACTTTTTCTGCTTAGCCTTAGGTTTTGTTGAGCTTGCGGCTTTTTTCTCCGTATTTTCGGCTGGCGGCGCAGCTTGCTCGGGTGCGGTCAAATTTTCATCCGGTTTTAAAAATCCCTCTTCGACCATCAGCTCTACGGCCGCTCTAAAAGTCGGTAGCGCGCTCTGTGCGCCGAAATAATAATACGGTTTCTTCGGCTCTCTGGCTAAAACCCCTATCGTATAGCTATTGCCCTGCGAGTCGTTGACGAATCCGAAAAACGAGCCGTTGTAGGTATTTGCGTAGCCACCGGTTGTAGCTATGTGTGCGGTGCCGGTTTTGCCGCCGATTTCTAGACCTTCCACCTTTGCTCTTTTGCCGGTGCCGACCTCGACGGTTTTTATCAGGATGCGCTTCATCCTCTCGGCCGCTTCTTGGCTTATGGCTTCGACCGGTTTTGGGTCGTTTACGACGAAAAATTTGCCGTCTTTATAGAGTGAGTCCACGACTTTTGGCGTCACCATCACGCCTTTGTTATTAAATACGTTATACGCCTTTAAAAGCTGGATAAAAGTCGCTTGCAAGCCGTACCCGTAGCTGATCGTGGCTTTGTAAATTTGAGAATTTAGCTTGGCTACCGGCGGCATGTTTCCGACCTGTTCGTAGGGCATGTCGATGCCCGTTTTTTGTGTGAAACCGAAATTTAGCAGCCCTGAGTAAATTTGAGATCCGTCTAGACGCTGGGCGATCTGTATCATGCCGATATTTGAGCTATATACGATGATGTCTTCGGCTGTGAGGAAGGGCTCTGGGTGCGTATCTTTTATCGTGCGTTTTCCTAGTTGATAGACGCCGTTGTAGGTGTTTATGCGCTCGAGCGGATTGATTTTGTCGTTTGCCAAAAGGAGGGCGAAAATAAACGGTTTAAAAACCGAGCCGACCTCGTATGCGTACTCGGTTGCCGAGGAGTTGAGCGACTTGTAGTCTTGTTTTCTGATGTTTGAGGGGCTATATCTAGAGGTGCTGGCAAGCGCTAGTAGACCGCCCGTTTTTGAGTCCATAATGCCTACGATTATCTCTTTTGCATTTAGAAATTCTTTCTTTTCATCGATGATTTGCTCTAGTCTGGTTTGTAGTTTTAGCGAGGCGTTTAGGATGATATCGTATCCGTCCACGCGGTTAGCCAAATTTGAATCGCTCGTAAGGATGATGTTGTTTCCGATGTCTTTTGGGCCTAGCAGTTTGGCGTCTTGGATCGAGGAGATGTAGTATTCGTAGGCTTTTTCTACGCCTTTTACGCCCTCTGTTTTGGTGATGCCGTCTTTTTCGACCTTTTTTACGTAGCCTATCATCGGCGTGAGTGCGTCTGCTGCGACGTATTGTCTACTTTCTCCGCTTTCTATTATGCTCATATTACGTAGTATCGCAGCTCCGGTGCTTGGGTCTTCGTACGGGATAAAGATTTTTTTTCTATACAGCTTTTTTGATAGCTCCTGCAGATATGCTGCACCCTTGGCGTCGATCTTGTAGGAGAGCGTAACGGCGCCTTTTTGGCTGTTGATGATTTTAGTTACGCGCTTGATATCGTCGCCGCTATATATGCAGTAAAGCTTGATAAATAAATCTTTTTTATCGGGGTCGATATTTCTGGTATCTATCATCACTTTGTAGAGCTTTTGGCTGCCCGTGATGCTAAAGCCGTCCTTTGTGATGATGTTGCCGCGTAGGGCCGTGTTTATGTCGCTGGTTTCCAGTTTTGGCAGGCGTCTTTCGATATTTGCTCGGTAAAAGATAACTGCCAAAAATATGCAGATAAAAAATAAAATAAACGCAAATAAAGCGATTGTTTTTGATTTTCGCTGATTCAAGGCTTAAATTTGCGTTCTTGAGATTTCTTTGTATGCGCTTAGGGCCTTATTTCGGATCTCTAGCATGAGTTTCATCGACGTGTCGGCCTTACCGATAGCGATAGCGGCTTGATGTAGGTCTTTTACCTCGCCTGTTGCTAGATCGGCGATGGCTTTGTCTGCGTTGATTTGTATCTCGTTTAGCTCTTTTAGCGAGTTATCGAGCACGTCGCCGAAATTTAGCTCGCCTTTTTGATTTTGCAGAGTCTTTGCTTCTTTTTTTTCAAACGGCGAAGCGACCGAGCCGATTTTATCTATATTCGTCATAAAATTTAACCTTGTAATAATTCTAACGCGCTTTGAGCGATCGTTTTAGCCGACTGAAATGCCGAAACGTTTGCCTGATAGGCGCGCGTGGCTTCGATCAGATCCGCCATTTCGATGACGGGATTGATATTTGGGTACGCTACGTAGCCCCTCGCGTCGGCGTCGGGGTGAGACGGATCGTATTTTAGCTTAAAGTCCTTGTCGTCGCGCACTATCTTGTCAACTACGACGCTCATTATAGCAGGTTTTGCGTCTTTTGTATAGAATTTATCGTCTAGCGGATTTTCGTATTCGAGCAAGTTGTGTTTTTTCGCCACTTCGTCGTTTAGCACGCTATCAAAATCAACCGCCTTAAATATCACTTCGCGGCGTCTATACGGGCCGCCTTCCGCCGTTCGCACGGTATTTGCGTTGGCAATATTAGAGCTAATGACGTTCATCCTAAAGCGCTGTGCGCTTAGTCCGTATCCGCTGATATCAAAGTCGCTTAAATAATTACTCATAATCTATCCTTAAATTTTGCTGCTGGCATCAACCACGTTTTTAAATATCTGGCCGCTTTGCCTCATGGCGCGGTCAAGCGCGGTTATCATTATCGCGTTTTTACTAAGCTCGGTCGTCTCGACGTCCAGATCGACTGTGTTTGCGTCGTTTCGCGCCGTATGTCCGTCGCGCAAAAATATCGTCGCCCCGTTTGACGCCGGAAAATCCACGCGAGGAAAGTGCGCGCCGTCCGTTTGCGCGAGTTTTAAAATTTTATTTTCGTCTTTGCCGTAGATTTCTTGCGCCGTTTGCGACAAAGCCGCTTCAAACGCGATGTCGCGGGCTTTGTAAAAAGGCGTGTCGATGTTTGCTATGTTGCTAGAAATCATCTGCTGGCGTAAATTCCTGCTTGCCAGCGCGCTTTCTACGAGCGGTTTTGATTTTGAGGTTTGGATGCCTGCGAACATTTTCCTGCCTTTTTTCTCTAAATTTTACGAGATAATAAGCAAAAGACGTTCCAAAACTAGAGTAAATTTTTAAATTCGCCAAAGCCGCTAGGCTGGTTTTTTAGCTCGTTAAATTTGGTTAAAAACTCGCTTCGCTTCATCGCTTTTGCGCCCATAAAATTTAGGTGCTCGTTCATGACCTGGCAGTCGATGAGAAAATCTAACGGCTCTAAAGCGCGGCAAAGCGCGATAAGAGCAACCTTTGACGCGCCAGTTTTTAGGCTGATCATGCTTTCGCCGCAAAAGACCTTGCCGAAAATTTGCCCGTAAAGCCCGCCCGCTAGCTCGCCGTCCTCGTATACCTCCACGCTGTGCGAGATGCCCAGGCGGTGTAAATTTACGTATGCGCGCACGATATCTTCGCTTAGCCACGTGGGCCCCTTTTTTTCGCGCTCGCTTTTGCAGATTTTTAGAAAATTTTCAAAGTCGTAGTCAAACCGCACTTCAAATTTTTTAAGAGCGGATTTTATGCTTTTTTGCACGCGCACTTCGCTTGGAAGTAGCACCGCGCGGGGATCGGGCGACCACCAGTATATGGGCTCGCCTGGCAAAAACCATGGGAAAATGCCTTTGTCGTAAGCTTGCAAAAGAGCATCGGCGCTCAGATCGCCGCCGAGGGCTAAAGGCGAATTTGCGGGAGCGTTTGCGGGGTCTGGGAAGTTATAAATTTTTTCCAAATTTGACCCCGCGTCCGATTATTTTAGAGATTCAAATTTAAACGCCAGCTCGCCGTTTTTTAGCGCGATATTTACGACGCCGCCGTTTTTTAGCGCGCCGAAAAGTATCTCGTCGCTAAGCTTGGTCGAGATCTCGTCTTGCACTAGGCGTTTTAGGTTTCTCGCGCCGAATTCCTTGCTATAGCCCTTTTGCCATAGGTATTTTTTGGCTTCGGCGGAGGCTTTTAGGATGACTTTTTTCTCGGCGAGACTTGAGTTTATCTCATTGATTATCTTTTGCGCGATGAGGCTTAGCGCGTCCTCGCTAAGGTCGTTAAAATGCACGATTTTATCGATGCGGTTGCGAAACTCGGGGCTAAAAAATCCCTTTACCGCGGAGTCTGCTTTGCCGCTTTCGTCTTTGCTAAAGCCCAGCGTCGGAGCCTCTTTTGAGCCCAAATTTGAGCTCATTATGACGACGGCGTTGCGAAAATCGCTCTTTGCACCCGTGTTATCGGTGAGGCTAGCGCCGTCAAAAATTTGCAAAAAGACGTTTATCATCTCGTCGCTGGCCTTTTCGATCTCGTCAAACAAAATCACGCTATAGGGGTGCTTTTTAACGGCATTTGTGAGTATGCCGCCCTCTTCAAAACCGACGTATCCCGGAGGCGCGCCGATGAGACGCGAGACGCTGTGCTTTTCCATGTATTCGCTCATATCAAGCCGCTCGAAATGCACGCCCAAATTTCGCGCTAGAGCCGCGCTTAGCTCGCTTTTGCCCACACCGCTCGAGCCCGTAAATAAAAATACTCCCACAGGCGCGTTTGGTTGCTTTAGTCCCGCATACGAGCGCTTGATCGCCGCTACTAGCGTATCTACGGCCTCGTCTTGGCCGAAAATTTCGGACTTTAGCCTTTGGGCTAGGTTTTTCAAATTTGCCGCGGCGTCCGATTTTAGATTGGTATCTGGGATGTTTGCCATCTTGCTCAAAACCGCGCTTAGATCGGACATTTTCACGGTTTTGCTTCTGTTTTGTAGGGCTAGAGCCGCGCCGACCTCGTCGATAAGATCGATGGCGCTATCTGGCAAAAATCTATCGTTTAGGTATTTTTTGGCTAGCTCTACGCTTTTAGTTAGAATTTCGTCGCTAAATTTGACGCCGTGAAAGCTCTCGTATTTGGCGCGAAGTCCTTTTAGGATCTCGACGCTCTCGTCCGCGCTCGGCTCTACGACGTCGATTTTAGCAAATCTGCGCGAGAGGGCTTTTTCTTTTTCAAAAAAGCTGCGATACTCCGCGTACGTCGTCGCTCCGATGCAGCGCAGCGAGCCGTTAGCAAGCGCGGGCTTTAGTAAATTTGACATATCAAGTCCGCCGCCGTTTGTGGCTCCCGCGCCCACGATCGTATGGATCTCGTCGATAAAAACTATCGCATCCTCCTGCTCGGCCACCTCGTCCATCACGTCTTTTAGACGTTTTTCAAAGTCGCCGCGATACTTCGTGCCAGCTATCATCGCGCCGATGTCTAGTGCGAAAATTTGCGCCTGTTTTAGCCGTTGCGGTACTTCGCCGCTTGCGATTTTTAGTGCGAGCCCCTCGACTACGGCGGTTTTGCCCACGCCCGCTTCGCCCACTAGGATTGGATTATTTTTCTTGCGGCGGCTTAGGGTTTGCATTAGCCTTGCTAGCTCGTTTTCTCGCCCGATGATCGGGTCTATTTTGCCCTGGGCGGCTAGTTTGGTTAAATTTGACGAGTATTTGGCGAGGTTTTGGAAGCTTTTAGCGCGAGCCTGCTTGTCGTCTTTTACGTGGTGTTTGATCTTTTGCGGATCGACGTCGTAAAATTCTAAAATTTTAGCGCCGTACGTGTCGCCTCTAGCCGCGATTTTAAAGAGCAAATCCCTGATACCGACGTTTTTATCTTTTAGTTCAGCGTTTAGCTCTTTAAAAATTTGCTCCAAAAGCACCGTCATACGCGGCTGTTTGTGGTGCGGGACTTGCTCGTTGGTTTGCAGTAGATAGTTTTTTAGATCGCTTTTTAACCCCTCGACGTCGGTTAGACCCGCGTCGGCTAGGATATCTCTAGTCTCTTCATTTAAATTTACCAGCACGAAAAGCACGTGCTCGCTGGTTAGATACTCGTGAAAATTCGAGTAGGCAAACTGCCCGGCCTTTTCTAAAAGATAGCTTAAATCCGAGTCAAACATCATTTCCTCCTCTTTGCGCCTTTTGCGCGCCCGTTTTTACAGGCTATTCTTCCTCGACGACGGCCTTTAGCGGATAGCCCGCGGCGGCTGCGGCTTTTAGCGTTTGGTTTTGTTTGGTTTGGGCGATCTCTTTAGTATAGACGCCCGCCACTCCGCTACCTTCGTTGTGTATTTTTAACATCACGGCTACCGCGCTTTGCATATCGCGATTAAAAATTTCTACCAGCACGCTCACGACAAAATCCATGCTCGTAACGTCGTCGTTTAACAAAATAACCTTAAATTTACGCGGAAATTCGGGTTTTTCCTTTAGTGCGACGTCTCGCTCCCGCTCGGTGGCGGTTTTAGCGGGCATTTTTTATTCTCTCATAATCTTTCGTCATCGCGTCTAGATGGATGCCACCTAGGTAGTATTTCACGCCGAATTTCCCGCTATCTACGTCGGTTAGCTCCTGGTATACGCCGCCTTTTAGCACCATTTTTATCGGCACACTCTCAAGCCGCTCGTATTTTATATCCTCTAAAATTTGCGCCGAAAGCTTGTCGTTTGTCTTTATATCGTTTGAGATAAAGTAAAAGGCGTTGTACTTTTGCGCGAAATTTTCCACTACGTACTCGTTCGTGACGTTTTCAAAGTGCGTGAGCCCCACGATCGTAAAGTCGTTTAGGTTGTCGATCTGAAATTTGGTGAGATCGGGCGCTTCTTTTTGACACGGCGGACAAAACGTGCCGAATATATCAAACATCAAAATTTTATCCTCGTCGCCCTTGATAACAAAGCCGCCATCAACGCGCTTTAGCGTGAGCTCTTTGCCAAATACGCTCTTTAGCGCGATCTCCTCGCCCGTTTTATAGCCCTCTATCTTTACCGGAGCCTTTGCCGTCTCGTCCTCGCCGCAGCCTGCTAGAAATATCGCGCAGGCCAAAGCCGCAAAAATCGCCTTCATGGTTTTTTTCATATTATTTTCCTTGTTTTGATCTTAGTTCAGTTATGCTTTCGCCGCCAAAGCCGTAGTCGTCGGTGCTGACTTCCTCTATCACGACGACGGTTCTGCTCGCGTCGCGCTTTAGCGTATCGCCTAGCAGCTTTGTCACGCCTGCTATGAGCGCGCGCTTTTGCTCGGCGCTTACGGCCTCTTTTTCTTTTGTGATTTTTATATTTACGTAGGGCACCAGCTTTCCTTAAGCGTATTTTTTCATCGCCGCGCGCGCTTCTTTGTCGGCTTCTTTGCGTTTTATCGTCTCGCGCTTATCGTGCAAATTTTTACCTTTTGCTAGCGCAACCCGCGCCTTTACGATGTTTTTATCGTTTAGATAGAGTGCTAAAACGACTAGCGTGAGACCCTCTTGCGTGACTTGACCGAAAATTTTATCTATCTGCTTTCGGTGCATCAGTAGCTTTCTAGGAGCCCTTTCGTCCGGGCGAAATGCCGAGTGTGTCGTGTTTAAGTGGCTGATATGCGCGTTTAGCAAAAACAGCTCGCCCTTTATCACGCGCGCGAAGCTATCCTTTAGATTTGCGCGGCCCGCCCTTAGAGCCTTTACCTCGCTACCCTTTAGCACGATGCCCGCCTCAAAAGTCTCGATGATGCTAAAGTCAAACAGAGCCTTTTTATTTTTGGCTAAATCCTTACCCATTTTTTACCTTTTATTTTAAGAAAAACACGCTAGCGCCGCTACCGCTGAGGAAAAAATCTTTAAATTTATCCATCTGCGGATAAATTTTAAAACACGGCGCAAAAAGATCGTTTAACTTGCGATTTTCGTATCGCTCCAGCAGCTGCGCCGTCGTCATTTCGCGCATTTTTTCCGTCGAATTTGCGTCGATGCTATCCATAAAATTTGCCCTAAATTCGCCGTAAACCGCAGGCGTCGAGCAAAAGACGTTCGGCGTTAAAATTTCTATCGCGGGTACTTCGTCTTCAAAATCGCTTATTATCTCGCCGATACCGCTAACGTTTGCCGCGTCAAATCCGCTAGCGAAAAATGCTACGTCCGCTCCGATATTTGCGCCTATTTTCATCAAATTTTCGCGCGTTAGTTTTAAATTTAATTCCTCGTTCGCCATCTTTAAAAACGTAGCCGCGTTTGAACTACCTCCGCCTAGACCCGCACCCAGCGGGATTTGTTTTTTTATCACGATTTTATGCGAGGCGAAAAACTCATTTAGCTCATCTTTAAAGCCCGCTTTTTCCAGCTCAAATTTGGCCTTTAAAACGATATTATTTTCGATATTTTCGTTATCGCACTCAAGCGCGAAGCGGCTAGATTTTTCAAAGAAAATTTCGTCGTAAATCTCGCGCCTTAAAACAAAGCGAGAGACGATCTCGTGGTAGTTGCCGCGAGTGCCGACGATCTTTAAAAACGAGTTGATTTTCGCGTAGCTTTTCATTATTTTACGATTTTATCGCTCAGCTCTTTTAGGCTCGCTTCGCCCGCGCCGTTTAGGGCCTGTTTGTTTTCCGCCGCTACGTCCTCGACGAGCTCAGAGCGCAGGATCATCATATTTTTAGGCGCGTCGATGCCGATTTTTACGCCGCCTTTTGAGATACCTACGACCGTGATTTTGATATCGTTTCCCAGCATTATGCTTTCGTCTTCTTTTCTTGCGAGTATTAGCATTTTTCGACCTTATTTAGTTTATATGTTACGGTTTCGTCTTTGATTTCAATGATACTAAAAAATTCATCAAAGTTTATTAAATATAGCCCCTCGGCGCCAAATTTTAGCTTTTCTACGCTCAGTTTTTTGCCAAGCATTACGTCTGCTGGGTTGCCAAGATATTCGTTTCGCGGTAGCGAGATATAATCAAGCGGATTTAAAAACCGCTCGTTTTCATAAACAAATTTACCTTCGCTCACGCGTTTTAGTGCGCTTAGAGTGGCTTTTACGCCAAGCCTTGCGGCTAAAATTTGAGCGTACGAGCGCACGTACGAGCCCTCGCTAACGCTAATGCGAAAGCTCAAAAACGGATGCATATATGCAGTTAAATTTACGTCAAAAACGCTCATCGTTTGGCTTTTTAGCTCAAACTCCTCGCCCGCTCTTGCTAGCTCGTACGCGCGCTTGCCGTCCACGTGCTTGGCGCTAAATTTGGGCGGTACGTAGGCGATCTCGCCTTTTAGTTCGCTTAGCGCCGCCTTTACGTCGGCTAAATTTAACGGCGGGCAAAGCGTGATCTCCTCAATATTTTCGTTATCTAGGCTAGCGCTTGTAGCCCCTAGCCATATCGTCGCTTCGTAGATTTTGGGCGTTTTATCTATATAGTTAAAAAGCCGCGTGTGGTTGCCTAGAGCCACGATCAGACAGCCGCTGGCAAAGGGATCAAGCGTGCCCGAAAAACCCGCTTTTTTGACGCCGTATTTACGCTTTAGCCTGCTTAAAAAATGATTTGAGCTTATGCCTGCCGGCTTGTTTGCGACAAAAAGCGCGTTCATTTAAATTTGCCTTTTGGAGGCTGCGTTAAATTTGCTGCGTTTTTTAAATTTAAGCCTCGAGCGTCAAATTTGAGCGCATAAGTTTGATCAAATTTGACGCAACATTTAGCCAGCAAGGTCTCAAATTTTCCCATTTTTACACCGCTTTTTCGACGAAGCTAGACATTATCTCG
>CAUQOI010000067.1:0-11437 GCA_963519525.1 uncultured Campylobacter sp. | reverse complement strand
TTCTATTTGAAATACTATAAAATTATCGAGTACATAAAAAATAAGGCCTAGCATGAAGAATCTTTCAAATTTTAAACTAAACGACGAGGTTGCTACCGGATTTGCGGAGGCGGACGATCAAACGGCGAAACTAGACAAGATCTCGGAGTTAGAGGCTGTTCTAGCCAAGTATAAAAAACTAGGACGCCCAAAATCCGAAAATCCACCGACTCGTCAGATGACGGCCTATTTGTCTGATGATGAGATGGAGTTTCTAGCCAAAGAAGCCAAAGAAAAAGGCATCAGTAAAAATCAAATACTTAGAAATTTAATAACTAGGCAGATGAATGGATAGGGCGAAAGTTCTCAGCAAGCAAGGCAAAAGTTCTATGAGGTTTAAAAAAATGCTACAATATAGCAAAAACAGAGGTAAAAAATGCCGAAATTAGATGAAGCAAAAGAGCGACTAGGGCTGTTAAAATTTTATATCGGATTTTTTATGACCGCTTTTGCTGCTCTTGTAAGCTGGATCGCTACGCATTATAAAAATTTTGATGATGCGATTATTTTTTACGGGGCTTGCGGAGTCGCCGTCGTCCTTTTTATTGGTATAATTTTAGGCACTATGCATGCCAAAAAAATTTTAAAAGAAATTAGAGAATTGAAGAAATAGGAGGATAAAATGAGTTCGTTTGTGATCGCTTTCTTTATGGTTGTTAGTGCGATTATTATATGCTGGTCGGCTTTAAGGTCTGTGCAGTCGGAGTAATATTGGCCTATACGTTCCGTTGGTCTTGCTGGCTAGTTTCGTCGTCGGCTACTTGTGGATAAAGAGCGGCAAAAAAATACCCGATTTTTTTCTAGTTCGCATTTTGCGCGGCTAAGCTCTTCAAAAAGTTTTTCATATTGCGGTCGAATTCTTCAAAGAGTATATATTCTATTTCGCCGCGATCGTCTGCGGCGATGATTTTCTCAAGCTCTTTTTGATCTGCTTCGTTTAAGCCGGGTTCGTCCTTGATTGTCGTCATTTAGTCTCCGTATCTCTCGAAAGTATTTTTAAAGTGCTTGAAATTGTCAAATCTCATTACGGTCGAGTATTCGTCATCGACGTTGAAAAGCTTGACTTCTATTTGCTCCCCGCTTTGCTCGAAGCTTTGAATTTTTAGTATATCCGTGACGTTCATTTTTTCGTTGTATATGCGTAGGTATCTGCCTATGTACGGGTCAAAGTCATTGACGGCTTTGCCCGTGATAGGATTGCTGCGCTTTAACTCTCTAAGCATATCCTGGCGCTTGATGTCGCTCGCGATCGTGTCTAAATTTCGGCGATTCTCTTTTTTGTCGTGCTCGATGTCGCTTATAGGCTGCGGCTCAAAGTAGAATTCTAGCGCATCGATATTTCGCCCGCTTTTAATCTTTTTTATCATAAGCCCCTTAAACGGTGCTCGTCGCTGATCAAACAGGTTGCGTTCTGCTGATAGTTCTCTTATTGCTGGCTTTAAAATTTGCTGGTCTATATTGCACGCTTGATAGCTTTCGGGTATCCCTAAAAGCTCCTTGAAGTCTTTATATTTAATATGCCATAAACCAGTTTGCCTAAACTGCTTCAAATATCGATAAATGGTCTTTGCATACGTCCCGCTAAGCCCCACAAACTCGGCTAATTCATACCTTGTCCAGCCTTTTAGTGGGCTTGAAATATAGCGATCCTTAAAACCTTGTGATACCTGAACTCTTAAAATTCTATTTTTGGTGTCTGTTTCAAGCATGGGAAAAATAATCTCTTGCCGTAAATCCCCTTCATCATTGATTTCATACCGAAATTTAAACTCTTGCAGCTTACCGAGCTTATCTAAGATTTCTTTTCGATAGCTACTGCTGTCAGCTACTTGAGCCAACTCGAATACTTTATAAAAATCAAGTTCTAATATGTAGCCGTCCGTATTTCTAAACTGTTGCAAGATAGTAAAAAATACGTTTTGTTGCGCTTCCGTGAGAGTATTAAATTTTAGCTCGTGTAGCTCGTTTGAATATTTAACGACTTCGTTCATACAATAATCCATATATTATTTTATTATTGTATTATATAAAAAATAGAATAATAAATCAATACCATATATTATTTTTTATAATAGAAAAGTAGCGGAAAATCTATTATTGTATTTCGGAAAATCTATTATTGTATAAAAGGAAAATCTATTATTGTATTTCGGAAAATCTATTATTGTATGATGTCTAAACCCCTTGGTATCACGGCTCTAGCGAGACCCTAAAAGATATAAAAGAATTTAAAAAAGAGGTTAAAAGAAAACTTCGTCGCAAAAAATCGCAAAAATTGGCTTAAACACAATCGGAACCGGGGCGTGTGTACGTGCTTGTGCTTACGCACTGCGCACCGCCCCCTTACCCCCTATTCCGCCTTGCTTATGCGCTAAAGCGCCGCAAGGCTACCTCTTTTAGAGGATAATGTGAATTATCTGCTCAGCCCCATACCGCTACCGCTACGTTTGCGCTTTTCTCGGTCTTGCTCCTCTTTTTGCTCGAGAATCAGCCGTTTTGCATGCTCGATAAGGTTGCCAATAGTTGATTTAGCTCGCTGGAATAGTTGTTCAACTGCTCTTCTTGCGTCCTGATATAGTTCTCGTATCGTGTCATCTCTTTTTCTAATAGCTCGATATTCTGTCCATTGCTTTGTATTTTCTTCGTCAAGTCGTCTATAACGCTCTCGTATTCGTTCTTGATGTTCTGCAGCAGCTCGTTGATTTCTTTTTCGTCTGTCGCTTTCCAGTCGTTTAGCCTCATCGCTAGATCGTTGCTGTAGTCTCGCTCTTGTTTCAACTCTAGGAGCAATTGCTTGACTTGCTGCGTCAATCTCTCGTTTTCTGTTATCAATTCCTCTTCTAATGCCGTCATCATCGCTTAATCCTCGATCGTTTTGATGTGTATGTAAGCCATATTGCCATCCATTTGCACCTTCTCTTTGGGTATTTCGAGGAAATAATTGGTCGCTTTTTTGCTCTTGGTTCTCTCGACGTATCTCATTTCCTGCGGAATTTGCCACTGCGTCGCCGGGTTTATTTTGTTCCAGGTTATCCATATGCCCGAGCCTGCTCCGATCAGCGCGAATAATATCGCCGTTAGAGCTAAGGTCGTCCATTTGTAGGCGTTGGTCTGCTTGGCTGAGTGTTCTATCTTTCTGAATGTCGATTCTGCTTTTTGCTCGATGCTTTCTAGTTTTGAGCTCAAATTCTCCGATATTGTATTCATCTCGCTTTGATACAAGTTCGTTAATTTGGTTTCGGTATTGTTGAATTTCTGATTGAATATCTCGGTTATGATATTCACGTATTCTTCGGATTGTTTCTGCGCCGCGCTCTTCAAGCTCTCTAGCGTCTTTGAAATCTGCATAAATTCCTCCTTGAAGTCTATTTTTTTTGGTGCTGCCCGGCAGGATCACAGTGATCGAGTTTTTAGTCTCCCGGCTGATTTGTATATTTTCATTGCGTAGCAGTCCTAGCATTTGAGCCCTGCTTTTGATTATTCCAGCTTCTACTAGCTCGTGTAAGGTTTTATCCAAAGCTTCAACGTTTGCGTAGTTTTTAATGTCTTTTTTGCTTGCGCTTATAGTATTTTTTCTGCCAGGATCGTCAGGATCGCTAAAGCCGTATTCGAGATTTACGGCTTTTTTCCAAAGATCGATCCTGGTAAGGTCGGGTTTTGAGTAGAAAAACGGATTAAAGCTCGTTCCCGTGACCAGGTCTATTTTTGGGATGATGAAATTTAGCTCCAGCCTACCGCCTTTGTCTTCGTGCTGCACCCACAAGATATTTACGCGCTCTTTCATAAAGTCGCCTAGCAGCGTGCGTTCAAAGTCGGCCATTATCTCTAGCTTAGTTTGTTCTGATATCCTTGCGGCGCTTTCTTGAAAGCTTAAAACTCCGAAGCATACCTTTTGTTTTTTGGTAATTTGGCTTATGATAGCCCTAGTTTGAGCCTCGTCGCCCTTTAAAATTTTTGCCGTACCCTGCTGTACTCTTTCGTTCAGAACGTAATTAACGCTACCTATACCGCCGCCGCTTTTACTGGGTAGAAATTTGACTATCATCGTTTTTTGCTTTTTGCTCGTCTTGATGTTTGCTGTTTAGAAGCTTATAGATGCCCCTTAGGGCTTCAAACGACCTTGATATAATACTTAACCCTACCTTGTCAAGACTTTCGCCCTTGTTGAGCCTCGTAGCGATTTGATTGAGGTTATTACCCTGGCGCGATAACTCAAGGATAAGCTCTTTTGTGAGTGGCGTTTTCGTAAGGGATCGCGATAGCATCGAATTTACGGCGTATTTGGTAAAATTTACTCCCCCGTTCTCATCCATTTTTTCTTGAATTTTATTCCACTCCTCCGGCGTAAGACGCATTATTTTTGTGATGGTTCTGGTTTTTCCAGCTCTTTTTTTGCTTTTTGGAAAGCTTTTGTTCTGATCGTCAGTCATTACTCCTGCCTTTAATCCAGCTTAAAATTTCGCTTAAAAACCATAAAGGTATGATAACTCCCAGCAAACAGGCTAATAGAAAAAAGACTGAAGAGAATATCAGCCAGCCTAGCATAAAGACGATACCTAGCGCTACAACGTATATGCAGCAAATTAAAATTTTATTTTCTACGGACGAGTTATCGATCAAATTTAAACCTCTCAATTGCTACGGCGCGAGCCGCTTAAGGGGGTTAAGGGGGATTGCCCCCTTACGAGCACCGAACGTTATACGAAATGCGAAAGCATTACGTATATACGGGCGGTATGCTCGCCCTATAAAATATTAACTAAAATTTTAAGAATTATAGCGTAAAAAGTCTGAGGTTGTAAATAGAAATGAGATAATACCATAAGACTAAATTTTTATAAAAAATGTATATTTTATTTTTGGCCAGAAGTCGTCAAATATTTTGCCAAGTAAAAGACTTATTTGGCTTTTTAATTAACTTGGTAATGAAAATGTTTGTTTTCAATAGTAAAAGAGAAGAAAGCCCTGTTTTAGGGGCTTTTGAAAGGGGTATTTTTTAGTTTAAGGTTTGTGAGTAACAAGATCCGACAAAGCTTAAAGTGCGAAGTGTCGTATTTTAGGGGGTTTGGGGTTTAAGGTTGCAGTGCCAATCTAATCTCTCTTGCTATTTCAAATGCGAGATTCACTGGCACTGCATTGCCAATCATTTTATAGGTACCATTTAAGTTACTATAATAAACACTTATTGCAGCGGTCGTAGACCCCTATTTTTTAGTATTATATTTATCTACTCTTATGAAAGCCCAGTTCATATATTCTTGTTTTTGCTCAAAGCGGTTGCTGTTAAAGTACTTATTGAGATTATAAACTTCCGGCTCCGTAAGCTCTCTCGAAAGTCCCCATTGGATTTTTTTAACAAGATCGTCAATAGTTTCCGGCATTCCATCACTGCATGAAGTTTGTATATACTCTAGCTTTGGAAGATATCCCATTTGGAATAAAATATTTATTAAATATATAAAGTCTGGCCTTTTTTCAATGTTGCTCCCGAGAGCATTTAAAACGTCTTCATTAATGAAACTACCGACTTTAAAAGTAATATAAAGAGCCTTTTTAGTCTTGGAAAGCAGTTTTTCTAGAGCCAATTTTAAGTCATCTACGTCAAGGCAACGAGATGCAAACGTAATATCGCACTCAGGTACGTCGCTAAAGTCGTCTTCGAATGCTTTTTGCGCAAATTTGATATTATGACAATTAAGATCTCTGGCGTTTTGTTCTGCGAATTCTAGCATTTTTAATGAAAAATCATAACCGTAAATTTTATCTACCTTATTTGCTGCAGCTATGCTTAATGCTCCGGCACCGCATGCGAAATCAAGAAGCGTTCTTGCACCATCAAAATCGACTCTTGAGATAAAGTCTTTAACATAGCCGCTCTTAAGTACGCTCTCGCTAAAGCTTGCTGCCTTAACGTCCCATTTGGCTACTGATTTCCTAATAAAAGAGCTATTTGTTCTTTGCTCCTTATAAAGCTTATTAAAATCCAGCCTATCGTAATTAGAAGGTAATATCATAATTTGTCCTCATATTTTTGATAATCTATTCCGTAAATCTTATCTATATTTGATGGATTTATCAATTCATCGCACTTTCCAAAATCCAGTATCTTGCCGTCCTTTAAAAACAATACTAGATTTGAAACAAATTTAGCGTGACGAGGGTAATGAGTAGTTTGTACGAAAGTATACCCCTCGTCTTTTAGCGTCTTTATCATTTCAAGTAGTTTGATTTGATTGCCGAAGTCAAGCCCGGTCGTAGGTTCGTCCATAAAAATAACTTTGGCGCCTTGTACTAAGGTTCTAGCGATATATGCCAGCTGCCTTTGTCCGCCGCTTATTCTAGTATAAAGTTCATCTTTTAGCTCTAAAATACCCATTCTTTCCAATGCATACTCGGCAAGTTTTTTATCGGCAAGGCTAAAGTTAGAAAATAAAGACGTTCTGCACAATGCGCCCATTAATACTATGTCAAATACGCTATATTCATATGACGGGGCATGCGTTTGAGGAACGTAGGCTATAAGCCTTGCAAGTTCTTTTTTTTCGTAATTCCTTACGCTTTTACCGCATATATTTACCGTACCCTCGAATTTTAAAAACCCGAGCATAATACGCAGGAGGGTGCTTTTACCGCTACCGTTTGCGCCCAGAATACTAAGCGTATCGCCTTTTTTGATACTAAAACTTATACCGTTTAGTATATTCTTATCTTTGTACCCGAATTTTAGGTTTCTGATTTCTATCATTAAAAACTCTTTTTAGCTCTACGAAGCACTAAAATAAATATAGGTATTCCAAACAGTGAAGTTACTATACCTATCGGGACTTCAAAAGTAAACATAAGTCTCGAAAAGTTATCGCAAAAGAGTAAAAATATAGCACCTATTATAGCTGAACTAGACAATACGGTGCGATTATCCGCTCCGAATATAAAACGAGCCATATGTGGAACTATAAGGCCTATCCAACCGATAATACCGGCTATCGTTACGCTTAGGGCACTGATAAAGGTAGCAACTAAAATAACGAAAATTTTAACCCTAGTAACATTTATGCCCAGACTTTTAGCCTCTTCTTCTCCCAGACTCAGCGCATTTAAATATTTGCCGCTAAAGGCCAACAATAGTATTCCTACAAACATCGGCAAAATCGAAATTTGAATAAAATTCTTCGAAGCAAACCCTAGGCTACCCATTAAAAAATAAGTAATAGCCGGCAATGAGTCATTTGGATCGGCTGCGTATTTTAATGCTGATAGTAAAGACGTAAAAAGAGAGCCGCTAATAACGCCACCAAGAACCAATACTATAATACTGCCGGAGCGTGAATAAAAGGCCGATATACTTAAGGCCGTTAGTACCGCTATAAAACCAAACGCAAAGGTACTAAGCTGAATGAGATATTCGTTTAATCCGAAAAACATTCCTATGGCGGCGCCGAATCCGGCACCGCTTAAAACCCCAAGTATTGATGGACTTACTAGAGGATTTACAAACATGGCTTGATATGCTGAGCCAGAAATAGCCAAACTAGCGCCTATTATAATGCAGGCCATTATTCTAGGAAGGCGAATTTTCGTTATCAAAGTATGCATAACTTGATAATTTTTTAAATCTTCGCCTTTTATAACGGCTTTAAAATACGTTAGATAATCTTCCGCATTAAAGCCGTATTTTCCTATTAGTACAGAAAGTAACATAAACCCTAGCAATAAGATGCTTAAAAACGTAAAGGCTTTTTTACTCACCTATAAGCTCTTTTGCTTGGTTATCGCTTATGTCAACCTCTAGGAATAATTTATAAAAGTCCTTAACTTCCTTATTCATATTGAATTTAAATACATCAGGATGAGTTAAATTTATAAGCCATTTAAGCCCTATGAATCTCATAAATGAAGGCGGGCGATCAAACCAAGAAAACGGTTCGCGAGGTAAGTAATAAGCTCTTTTATTTTTTACGGCTTTTAGTATTTGCCATTTAGGATCGTCATAGATTTTATCATAAAAGCTCTTCTCGAAAATTAATATAATATCAGGATCGTATTCGGCTATTTGTTCAAAGCTAATTTTGATGTGCCCATAAGCCGTAGCATCCGGGTTTCCGCTGCATTTATGCACATTTTCGGCACCGCTTAGCTCTATAAGCCTAGTGTGCCATGAGCCCTCGCATTCGGTAGCTAGTCCGTCGGGATCTTCGGCATAGTATATTTTGGGCTTAACAACCGAGTTTTTTACTATATATTCATTAAGCTCTTTTGAAATATCCATGGTTTTTTTAGAATACTCTATTAGCTTTTTTACTCTATCTTGCTTATCTAAAATTTTACCCAAAACTTCAAGAGAGTCGATATAGTCTTCTAATTCATAGCCTTTTAAGTATAGCATAGGTTTTTTTATTTCACCCAGGGTTTCTTTGAATTTCTTTTGAGTATTTTTAGAGTCAGAATTTACCAGTATCAAATCAGGATCTAGCTTTAAAAGCATTTCTATATTTGGAATTTTGCCTTGTCCGAAAAATCCTCCTACTACCGGCTGGTTAATCATGCTCTCTTTTAGGTACGGCTTTTCTCTTTTGCCGAAACTAGAATTTATACCGCTGACTTTCTCGGGAGCAACGGCATATAGCAAAAATAGTAACGGCGGATTACTGGCGTAAACTTTATTTGGGACTCCATTTAAAGCCTGAATATCTACGCTATTTTTTGATATAAATTCATCAATCTGTTCGTTTGTCATAGCAAACGAAATATTTAGAGAAATAAATAATAAGCACAAAATATGTTTTAACATGACATTATCCTTTTTTATAAATTTATCTTTAATTATAGAAACAAACTCTTGTCGGGCATCTTACCACCCAAAAGCTTTGGATTAAACTCAAAAATAGTTTCAAAAAATGACATTATCTCATCTTGCATATCGCGAGCTTTTGTTACCGTCAAATTTGCCCTATCAAATGCATTAACCAGTGCCGGCTCTGGAACCGGTAGATATTCGGCTCCTATTTTGGCAGCGCTTTGCTTATTATATTTGATCCAAGAGAGAGCGGTAGTAAGATCGCTATGAAGCGTATCAAATAGAGGCAAATTTGCTTTATAAAAATCTACGTCGACTATAATGCCCGCCATCGGAATGTACGGCTTGGTATTAAAGCTTTCTCCCCAGACCTTAGGAATATCTACTCCGTAATGTACCGCTATCCCCATTTTCTTCCCGCGCAGTATGGTTGCTGCCGGAAGAGGTTGAGGGGCGATTAAAATATCATAATCTTTTTGTAAAAATAATCCTGCAGCTTCCGGCGGCGTCTGCGTATACGTAATGTCTATTTTGGAAATATCTATTCCTCGTTTTTTACAAAGCGCTCGCAGAACCAAATCAGGCATGTCGCCCTTAAAAGGAATTATTAATTTTTTGCCGATAAAATCTTCAAAAGTTTTTATATTCTCATCTTTTACCATGGCTTGTATCGTACCAAGGCTAAGCAAATTTAGCATAGCTAAATTTAAGCCGTGATTTTGCATGTTTGCTCCCACGTTTGATGGCGCCATAGTGATTTTTATTTCCCCATTAGCTACGCCTGCTCGGAGTTGATCCGTACTATTCCAAATGCGTAACCTCACGTCATGAGTCTTTGCTAGCTCGCCTTGTAGGCTTGCTACGGCCATTATCACGCTAGGGATTGCCGGCGCGCCCCACATCGTGAAATTTTCCTTCGCAAAAAGGCTCGGCGCAAGAGCTGTAGCGCCAATCGCCGCGCCAAATCCTAAAAAACCTCGTCTATTCATATTGTATCTCCTTGCTATACAGATAGTTGTCTTTAAAAACTAGAGTGAAAACTGACAAACACCGCCCTCCCCGGCGCACGCACCACCGGATCTGGATCTAGCGCACCTACGTGCTCGCCGCTAATAAACTCGGCGTAATCTTTATCAAATATATTTGTGACCCCAAGCCTCACGCCCCAGCTATTTTTAAACTCAAATCCGCCGTAAACGTCCATCGTCGTAAAGCTCTTGGCCGCTTCGCGCTTGTCGATGCCAAAGCCAGTGGATTTATCGAAATCTCCCCTATTTTGCTTTGCCACGTAGCGCACCGCGGTGCCGATGTTGTAGCTGCCAAAGCTCGCGTAGTCTTTGTAATCAAATGCCAAATTTGCCTCAAACGGGCGGATCTGATAGAGCGGTCTGCCGTCGGTTTTGTTTTGTCCATAGTTGTAAAATAGCAATGTTTTTAACCCGAAATTTCGCGCGAAATTATACTCGCCGCGCAAATTTACGCTGTAAATTCTAGCATCGACGTTGCGCGTGATGACGGCGTTTTTATTTATCGGCAAGGCCGCGACAGAGTGGCGACGATCGTAGATAATCAGATCCTGCGCGTCGTCTGCGATAAAGTGCCCGCCCACGCTAAAGCTATCCTCGCCCTGACGCGAACTCATGTATTCTTTATAAAATTCGCTCTTATAAGTAAAGCCCAAATTTACGCGGTTGTGGCGCTCGGGCTTAATAAACGGATTGCTGATCCAGCCTCTAGTAGTCGGCCCATAGAGACTGCTAAAGCGTTCCATATTGCTCGGCATACGATAAAGACTCTCTATAGCCACATAGTAATTATCTTGCTTATTGGGCGTGAAGTCGTATTTTAGGCTAGCGCTTAAGCCATTCTGTTTTATATTGCCGTCAAAGTCTTTGCCGTAAATTTGTTTAATAAGCTTAGCGACGGTATTTATCGCGCTTGCTCCGTTATAAACCGTATTTAAATCATTTAAATTCGACTTCATCCAGTCGTAGTTTAGAGCTAGGCTGAGCTTGTGCGCGTCAGTAAATTTATAGCTTAGCGTATCAAAAACTCTCGTTTTTTTATTCGTTACGTCTGCAAACCTAAAGCCGTTTAAAACCCAATCATTGCCTATTTTACGATATCTTTTGCCCTCGTGATTATCGTGTTGATATCCTGTACCGACCACATTGTGCCAGTTTGAAAAATCAACATCGTATTTTAGCTCCGTATCTATAATCTTTCTATCTACCTCTACCTTTACCATACTAAAAGGGTCCACGCGGCGCAAATGATAATTGTCGTTTCTTCTGCTCACGTCGCGCAATGCTATTTCAAAATTTAACGTATTAGATAAATCCTCTTTACCTAGCCTGGCGTTAAACTTACCGATATATCGTTGCGTCTTTATCGAGTCGGCAGTATGGTGAGGCTGCTTGTCGTCGTCGATATTATCGTGCACGAGCGTAAATCTAAACTCGCTTAGCTCGCTAGGTACGAAACCCACTACCGCGCTTTGCCCTTGCCTAGCGTAGCCGTAGTTCCACTCTCTGCCGCCGCCGTCTTTATAGCGGTTGGCTTTAGAAAAGTTCGCGTTTAAAATCGTATAGAAATTTGCGCCGC
>CAUQOI010000066.1:0-11679 GCA_963519525.1 uncultured Campylobacter sp. | reverse complement strand
CCCTGCATTTTTTTGCATTTTAGCAAGCTTTGGCGCATATCCTCGGCGTTTGAAAACGGAAAATCATAGCGTCCGATCGAGCCCCTAAACAAAAAATCTCCGCTAAAGATCACGTCATCCACGCGCACCATACAGCATCCCGGCGTATGTCCGGGAAAGTGCATAAACTCGATCTCAAAGTCTTCTATGTTAAATTTAACGTCCTCAAATTTCGCTCCGCCTACGCAGATCGCGTCATACATCGGCTGCTGTCCGGCGCCCCAAAGATCTTCGTGAAGCATGAAATTATCGCTATTATGGATATATACAGGGATATTAAAAAAATTTTTTAAGCTAACATTGTCAAGAACGTGATCGGAGTGTCCGTGAGTGTTTAAAATAGTGAGCGGCGCGTGTGAATTTTTTACGACAAAGTCATATGAATCTTGACCTGGATCAATAATAATCTCGCGCCCGTTTTTGGATACTACGTAACAGTTGGTTTGATAATCTCCGCATGGTTTTGAAAAAATTTTCACGTTTGTCCTTTTATAAAATTTAATTAAAATAAATTGTATATTTTTTAAGCTTAAAAGTTAAATTTTATAAAAAAATTGTATAATATTTTAGAATTTAAATTTATCGGTGATAATCGTTATGAAAAATTATTCGCAAATCATCCTGAAGCTAACCGAGTTTTTGACGAGCTACCTCGAAAAAAGCGGCGCAAAGGGCTTTGTTTTGGGCGTTAGCGGCGGTTTAGACTCTGCCGTCGTAGCCGCTCTTTGCGCGCGCACGGGCTTTGAAACGCATGCGCTTTTGATGCCGACGAAGTATTCGAACGAGCGAAATTTAAGCGACGCGCTAAAGCTTTGCGAAGATCTAAAAATAACATATAAAATCATCGAAATCCAGCCGATTTTGGATAGCTTTACCGTGCAGATCGGTGAGCCGCTGCCAAATTTGCGCATAGGAAATCTAAGCGCAAGGGCGAGGATGTGCCTGCTTTATGATTATTCGGCAAAGGTAAACGTGCTAGTCGTGGGTACTAGCAACAAAAGCGAGCGCCTTCTTGGATACGGCACGATCTACGGCGATATGGCGTGCGCGCTAAATCCGATCGGCGAGCTCTTTAAAACTGAAATTTACGAGCTGGCTAAAGAGCTTGGCATCGATGAAAAAATCATCGCAAAAGCCCCGTCCGCCGACCTTTGGGAAGGGCAAAGCGACGAGGCCGACATAGGCTATAGCTACGAGCGGCTAGATGAGGTCTTGCGTCTGGCGCAGAGTAAAAGCGAGGCCGAACTAGCGCAAGAATTTGACCCAAAGCTGGTCGCGACTGTATTTTCAAGGATGAGAGCGAATAAATTTAAACTCTCGTTGCCGCCCGTTGCTAGCTTGGACGGCGAGTAAAATTTGAGCTAAATTTACTGCTACGGTGATAAATTTAGCTGAGGTTTTATGAGGGAAAGGGCGAAATTTGACGGCAAAGTCGCGATGAGTTTGCTAAAAGTAGCAGAAGAAAGCTTGGCTAAAAATAAATAAAAGCCGTCCAAATATCGGCGCAAATGCCGAGAGTCGGGTAAAATATGGCTACACTAGCAATTTGCCAAAAACGGCAAGATGATAAAAACCGCCGTAAATTCGGCGCAAAAGTAAATTTAAAAAAGAAACGTAATTCAAGGTAAGATAAAAATAAAAAACAAGGAGGCACAATGGAAGAGATAGCGTTTTATCGACCGTCCATCGACGAGGTCGAAACCACGCTCATCAAAGAGGCTCTAAAAGACCACGGATCGGTGATCGTAGAGAGGCTGGAGTCCGAGCTTACGGAGTATTTTGGCGTAAAGCACGCCATCACTACAAATAACAACAGCGCCGCCCACCATTTGGCGCTTTGCTCGATGGATCTAAAACGCGGCGACAAGATTATCTGCTCGGTAAACTCCACTCCGAGCGTGGCGCAGGCGATCAGGCACTTTGACGCCGAACCGATATTTGTCGACATCAACGAAGACGACTTTAATATGAATGCCGAGTCGCTACGAAATACGCTAAAAGTGCACAATCACAAAAAGTTAAAAGGTATATTCGTAAACCACGTCGCGGGACAGGCTTCTGATATGGACGAAATTTACGCTATCGCGCAGGAGTACGACGTAAAGGTACTTGACGATGCGGGCAAGTCCATCGGTTTAACCTATAACGGAGTTAAAATCGGCTCCGATAGCCGCTCGCTCATCTCTTGCTTTAACGTGCATTCGCAGCTAACTAACCCGATCGCGACGGCCGGCTTTATGCTGACCGACGACGACGCGGTCGCCGAGCGCGCTAGGTTGCTGCGAAACCACGCGATCATAAAAGGCGGCATAGACAAAGACGGCAACCTAGGCTACGTCTACGATGTCGTCGATATTGGCGTGAAATATGATCTAACCGGGCTTTGCGCGGCGTATGCGGTGGCTCAGTTTGAAAAAACGGATAAATTTATCGCGCGACGCAGACAGATCGCAGCTATCTACGACAAAGAGCTCGCAGACTGCCCGCACGTCTCGCTACCGATCAAAAAGCGTGATCACGTCTACATCCAGTACATCATCAAGATCGATAAAAACCGCGACGGTTTCGCTAAAGAGCTGCTGGAGCGCGGCGTCCATACGGCGCTTCACTACAAGCCGATGCACCTTTTGAGCTACTATAAAAGCAAATACGGGCTTAAGGTCAATTCCTTCCCGAATGCGCTAAAAACATATCAGCAGGTGCTTTCGCTGCCGGTTTATAACGCGCTTAGCGACGAAGAGGTCGCCTATATCTGCGAGAGCGTGCGAGAGATAGCCAAAACGCGTGTTTAAAAGGAAAATTTACGCCTTCGCGCAGGAGTATTTTTACGCTCCGAATCTGTGGCAAAAGTGCCTAGCTATAGCGCTTTTACCCTTGAGCGCGCTTTACTGCGCGGGCGTGATTTTAAAGCTCAAATTTAGTAAAGCTTTAGATTTTGGTATTCCGATTATCAGTATCGGAAATTTGACTTTAGGCGGCAGCGGAAAGACGCCGCTTGGTATTGCTATCTTAAACGAATTTGAGGGCGGCTACGTCATTTTGCGAGGCTACGGCAGAGCTTCAAGCGGACTCGTCAAGGTCGCGATTTCGGGCGAAATTTTAACCGATGTAAAAACTAGCGGCGACGAGGCGATGGAGTATGCAAAAAGCGTGAAAAACGCAAACGTCATCGTGAGCGAAAATCGCGACGTCGCGATAAAAGAAGCCCTAAATTTAGGCGCAAAGTACGTGCTGCTCGATGATGGCTTTGGCAAATTTCATATCAAAAAAATTAACGTCCTAATCCGCCCGTCCTCAAAGCCTTATTTTGATTTTGTCCTACCTAGCGGCGCGTATCGCTACCCAAGCAAATTTTACGCCAAAGCCGACTACGTCATAAAAGAAGGCGAGGACTTTACGCGCACAAGCGAAATCATAAATCAAACTCCAAAGATGGTTTTGGTCACCGCTATCGCAAATCCGCAGCGCCTGGAGCCTTATTTTGGCCTTTGCATCGGGCGCGAAATTTACCCCGATCACTACGCGTTTTCGCGCGATGAGCTAGCGAGTATACTAGGGCGCTACGGCGCGACTTCGCTTTTGATCACGCGAAAAGATGCCGTAAAGATGGAGGAGTTTGACCTGCCTCTCTCCGTCATCGCGCTAAAAACGACGCTGGCGGATAAATTTAAACGAATTATCAAAGAGAAAATTCTATAATCTGCTAAAAATTTTGGGACGCTTTAAATGAAATTCGTACTAACTTCTTGCGCCGACAAGGCCGCGGCTAAAACTCTAGCCAAAAAGCTCGTAAAAGCTGAATTTGCCGCTTGCGTCAGCGTTTTTAAGGCAAATAGCGTTTATTTTTGGGACGGTGAGATAAAGGATGAAAAGGAGCGGGTCTTACTCATAAAAACCGCGGTTAAATTTAAAAAAGTCGCTAAATTTATCGAGAAGCATCACGACTACGATCTGCCCGAGATTGTGGCTTTTAAGGCGGATAAAGCTAGCAAAAAATACAAAAAATGGATAAAAAAGGAAAGTAAATGAAGCTATTTCAAACTAGAGCGAATGCGGGCGAGAGCCTAAAAAGCGTAGAATTTAGCGAGGCGCTACTGAGCCCCAGCTCCGCTCACGGCGGGCTATACGTGCCGACGGAGCTGCCTAGGCTAGACGATAATTTTTTTGCTGATGCGGTAAATTTAACCTACGCGCAAATAGCTCTAAAAATCATAGAGAAATTTGGATTTGACGCGGATGGGGCGATGTTTGAGAGGGCGGTGAAGCGGTATGAGAGATTTGACGATCCGCAAAATCCCGTGCAAGTGCGAAAAATCGGCGAAAACCTCTACGTAAACGAGCTTTATCACGGGCCTACGCGCGCGTTTAAAGATATGGCGCTACAGCCGTTTGGCGCGCTGCTTAGCGAGCTAGCCGCAAAAAGAGGCGAAAAATACCTCATAATGTGCGCGACTAGCGGCGACACTGGACCTGCGACGCTAGAGACCTTCGCGGACGCGCCGGGCGTCAAAGTCGTCTGCCTCTACCCAAAAGACGGCACGAGCGAGGTGCAGCGCCTACAAATGATAAACGCTGACGCCGCAAACCTCAAAGTAATCGGCATCGAGGGCAACTTCGACGATGCGCAGTGCGCGCTAAAAAGCCTGCTTGCTAGCGATAAATTTAAAGAGCGTCTAAGCGCTGCCGGACTCTCGCTGTCGGCGGCAAATTCGGTAAATTTCGGCCGAATTTTGTTTCAAATCATCTATCACGTTTACGCCTACGTTTATCTGCTAAAAACGGGCGAGCTAAAGGGCGAGTTTGACATCGTCGTGCCTAGCGGCAACTTCGGCAACGCCCTAGGCGCATACTACGCCAAAAAGATGGGCGCAAAAATCGGCAAAATCAAAATCGTCTCAAACGCAAACAACATCCTGACCGAGTTTTTCACGCTGGGGCGATACGATCTACGCGGTAAAAGCCTAGTTAAGACGATCAGTCCCGCGATGGATATCCTCGTTTCTTCAAACGTCGAGAGGCTGCTTTTTGATAAATTCGGCGCCGTGCGAACCAAAGAGCTGATGGATAGTCTCGTGAGCGACGGCTTTTACGAGCTTTCAAGCAGTGAGCTGGGCGCGCTAAAAGAGGACTTTGATGCTGATTTTTGTAGCGATGAGGAGTGCGAGAAATTTATAAAAGAGTGGGCGGCAAAAGGCGTCGCAGTCGATCCGCATACGGCCACTTGTTTTAAAGCGGCGACAAATTTAACGCGCCCGGCCGTGATAACGTCGACCGCGCACTGGGTCAAATTTGCTCCGAGTATGTTTAAAGCGCTAAAAAACGAAACGCTAAAAGACGAAAAAAACGGGCTTGAGGCCTTGGCGGCGGAGTTTGACGACGAAGTGCCCGTCGCGATAAGATCGCTATTTGCAAAAGCCGCCGTGCATAACGAAATCTCCGCAAAAAGCGACATAGAAGCTAAAATTTTAGCTTGGATCGAGCGATGATTATCATCCCTGCAAGGCTCGCCTCGACGCGAATGCCTAATAAAATTTTACGCGAGATAAACGGCGTGCCGATGTTTGTCGCTACGGCGCGCAGGGTGAGCACGGCTGACGAGGTCGCCATCGCCGCAGACGACGAGGGCGTGGTGCAGATCGCGCAAAAATTCGGCTTTAAAGCCGTGATGACGAGCCAGGCGCATCAAAGCGGAACCGACCGCATCAACGAAGCAGCAGCGATACTCGGCGTCAAAGATAGCGAGATCATCATAAACGTGCAAGCCGATGAGCCCTTTATCGAGCCTGAAAATATCGTCAAATTTAGAGAATTTTGCGAGAAAAACGCGGAGAGAGCGTTTATGTTTTCGTGTTTTAAATTTGTCGGCAGCGAGCTAGCGGACGATAAAAACCTAGTCAAGGTCGTGACCGACGACGCGGGCTACGCGCTTTATTTCTCGCGCTCGCGTATCCCGTTTGATCGCGCTGCGTTTGACGCGTATAAGGCGCATCTAGGCATCTACGGCTATAGCGCGGCAAATTTAAAAAGATTTTGCTCGTTTGCGCCGTCGACTCTTGAAAATACCGAAAAGCTCGAGCAACTGCGCGCTCTATCAAACGGCGAGAAAATCCTCATGTTCGAAGTGCAAAGCGACAGCATCGGTATCGACTGCGAGGAGGATCTGCAAAGAGTGCGAGCGAAATTTGGAATTGAGGTAAATTAACGCCGCAAGCGCCGAAATTTGGTAAATTTGCCCAAAGGAAAAATGTATGACGAATGAGAAATTTACCGAGCAGGTCACGACTTTGGCGAAATTTTTGCAGATTTACTGCGCCGACAAGCACGCGTTAGCGCCGAAGCACGAGATAAATTTGGAGCTAACCTATAAGGGTGAAAATTTAAATAATAGCGTCCGAACGCAGCTTTGCGCCGAGTGCGAGCAGCTGTTTTTCTACGCTCACGAGCGGCTTTTGGGCTGTTCGCACGATATCAAACCTAGCTGCCGCAAGTGCCCGCATCCGTGCTACGAAAAGCCCAGATGGACGCAGATGGCAAAGATAATGAGATATAGCGGCGTGAAGCTCGGACTTGTAAAACTTAAAAAGATATTTACATTTTCAAAAACGGTGGAGTAGGGGGGTGGGTCTGTGGGCTAAATTTGACGTGTTTTGGGCCAAATTTGCAAAACGTTTTTGCGGAGGATGCGAGAAATTTTTTAAAAAAGCAAGCTACAAACTCGCGCTATACGTTAGGCAATTAAGCCTACTACGCTAAAACGGACGTTAGCGAGCGCGAGTTTTTGCCAGTAGCGCAAGTATAATATTTGGCTATACGCGCTTGACGAGATGTGGGTATTGCAAAAATAACGGCCTTGGCATAGTAGCTTTAGACGTTAACGATATTAAAAACTGCATCGAACTAATTGACGATAAATTTAACTAATGGGAAATATCGGTTTTACGCAATTTAAGCCGTACCTGCGCGGCCGAAATAAATATGACGACAAACAGGGTTCCACGCCGTATCTGTGTAGGTTTAATCCAAAGAGTTAAAACTATACTTGATAAATTTAGATAGTAGCCACGATTAAGGGGCTTATGATTTAATGTCGTTACTATTGACTTTTATTGAGGTTTGCTCTCTTTTGCCGCTTATGTGATATAAAGAAAGCAATATTACTCCTATGACCGATGTTATAGCAAATCCTGTTTCGCCCATGTATATTGCAAAAGCTAAAACTGACAAGCTACTTAGCATTATAGCCAATCCCAACCATTGCTATCTATCCATATATGTTCTATTTTTTTGTGCATCTTTAAGGCGCGCAGCTTGCTCTATTTTTTCAAGAGTAAGTATTTCAACATCCATTTTTTGTATGTGGGCTTGATTGCTTTTTATAATGCCTATGTATTCTTCTGCTAGCTTGATGTCCGTCTTTGCTAGACTGCTTAGCTCTGACGGATTTACTTCTATGCTAACATTATTTACTATACTTTGAATTAATGCCTTGATATTTGGGCTGTTTTCTAGTTCTTCATTTTTTATTTGTTGAAGTTTTGCGTCTATCTTTTTCTTGCTCAATCAAGACCCTTCTTTTTTCAAAAATTTCAGATGAAATTTGCCCTAAGCTCTTTGTCATTTTTACTTGTATAGGAGTAAAGGCATTTCTAAAGCCTAGAACAAAATACTTTATTGCTGTGCTCATTTTCGTCTAACTCCCTTCTCTTTATTGATTGATTTTTTATATCGTGGATATGCAATATAACATAAAAACCCAAAAAAATGTTTAAATTAAAATTAATTAAAAAGGGATAATCTTACTCTTGTCAAAATGAGATTATTTTTTATTTTAATAACTCATTTCTTGCGATAAAAAGCGATCGTAGCATTTGCTTACGACAACTGTGTAACAAACTACTTAAGTGCCGTATTTTTGGGATTTAAAAGGGATTAAGTGGTTACCCTGAAAGGATTCGAACCTCTGTTAGCTGATCCAGAGTCAGCAGTTCTACCACTAAACTACAGGGTAACGATAGGCGAAATTATAGCGAGCGAAATTTAAATCAGCTTTAATTATCTCAAATTTTGAGGATAAAACCGCAAAAATCGCCGCTTAAATTTCACAGCCCGAATTTTTCAAGATGGGCTAAAAACTTTTCGGGCGAGTAAAAGCCGATGAGTCGCGCGTTTTTTAGCTCGTCTTGCATGTGGCTACCTGCGTGAAAAAATAGGATGGCAGGCGGTCCGATAAGTCCGAATTTTTTCATTATCTGTGCGTCGTCACTACTGTTTTTCGTTACGTCTACTCGCAAAAGAGTGAAATTTTCCAGCTTTTTTAGCACGGCTTCGTCTTTAAAAGTGATATCGTCAAGCTCGTTACAGCTAGCGCACCAAGTCGCATAAAAGTCGATCAGAACGGGTTTAGACGAGCTTTTTACCGCATTTTCTAGTTCGGTTAAATTTGAGACTGCGATAAAATTCGGTTCGTTTTTGCTCAAATTTACGCCTGCGCCGCCTGTATTTTTAAAGCCTTCAAGCGGATTTAGCGCCGATTTAGCACCCGAAAACGAGCCTACGATCAGCAGGACGGAGTAGATAAATGCTAGCAGTGCTGCGCCTTTTAGCAGTTTTTTGCCGCCGCTTTGCTCGCTACTTGTCGCATCAAAAGCTCCAAAAAATACGCTGGCAAACACGCCGATAACGCCGTAAAGCAGTAGCTCTGCCATAGCGCCTAGTACGCGCGCGCTAAGCCAAACCGCCATTATCAGCATGATAAAGCCAAAAAGCGTCTTGATTTTGTCCATCCAAGCGCCCGGTCGCGGTAAAATTTTACCTGAGCTTGCTCCGATCAGCAGTAGCGGCACGCCCATACCAAGCCCCATCGTAAATAGCGCAAGCCCGCCAAACAGCGCGTTTCCGCTCTGTGCTATGTAAAGCAGTGCACCCGCAAGCGGAGCCGCGACGCATGGGCTAGCGATGAGCGCGGATAAAAATCCCATCGCAAAAACGCCGATTATACCGCCTTTGCTTTGGGCTTTTTTGCTAAGCGCGTTTTGCATGGTAAGGGGCATCTGAAGTTCGTAAAGTCCGAACATCGAAAGCGCGAGCGCGACGAAAACGAGGCTAAAGCCGATCAGTACGGCCGGGGTTTGTAGCGCGCTTTGTACGCCCGAGCCAAAAACGCTAGCCGCCACGCCTGCTACCGCGTAGGCGCAGGCCATCGCAAAAACGTAGACGGTAGAGAGAAAAAAGCCGCTTGTAGCGCGCGAGTTTTTGCTCTTGGCGTTTTTAGTGTGCGGGTTACTGCTATCAAATTTGACTGAGTTTTCGTCTGCTGCGCTTAAATTTACGGCGCCGTTTTTGCCGCCGTGCGCGCTGCTGGCTTGTTTTGAGACGATGATAGATGATAGGATCGGGATCATCGGAAAGATGCAGGGCGTGAGCGAGAGTAGTAGTCCGTAGCCAAAAAACGTGGCGAGCGAGAGAAGGAAATTTGCGCTGCTAAGGCTTGCGGCGATGGAGTCTTGCTCGGAGAGCGGGGCTTGCGAGCTTGCAAAATCAGGCTCGGCGGCCTCTATAATCTGCACGACGGAGTAGCCGCCAAGCCCCTTTTTGACGCTAAATTTGAGCACTTGCGGTTGGTAGCAGATGCCGTCTTTGGCGCAGCCTTGGTATTCGAACTTTAGAGTGAAATTTTCACCGCCGCTAAGCCCTTTTAGCAAATTTATCGGTACGAAAAGGCTAAATTTATCCGTATAAACCTCGCGTTCGTCGTAAATTTTGCCTTTTGGGAAGTTTAGATGCGAGTTTAAAATTTTATCGCCCAGGCTCGCTGCTAGGCTGTCTTTGTAGACGTGGATATTTGGCGCGGGGGCGAATCTAAACTCGATGTTTTGCTCGTCGGCGTGCGTGGTGAGACCGAAGGCTTCTTTGACCGAAAGCGGTTCGGCAAACATAGCACAGCAAGTCAGAAACGCCGCAAAAATCATCCTAAAAATCATAATATTCCTTGAAATTTTTGTCGTATTTTACACAAGCTCCCATAAAGTCAGCGTTAAATGTTAAATTAAGAGGCGTATTTTAGCTAAATTTTAATTATTTGATAGTAACATTTTAAAAATGCCCAAAGGAGGTTTAGAGTGAGTAAAAACGGCACGGATAGCGTGAAATTCGACTACGAGCACGAGCTTCGAAAGCTACAAATCGAGCTTTTAAAATTTCAAAATCACGTAAAAGAGCAGGGTCTACGCGTACTCATCATCATCGAGGGGCGCGACGCGGCGGGCAAGGGTGGCTCGATAAAGCGCCTAACCGAGCATCTAAATCCGCGCGGATGCCGCATTGTGGCGCTTGAAAAGCCAAGCGACGTCGAGCGCTCGCAGTGGTATTTCCAGCGTTACGTCGCGCATTTACCGAGTGCTGGCGAGATCGTGATCTTTGACCGCTCGTGGTACAACCGCGCGGGCGTGGAGCCCGTGATGGGTTTTTGCACGCAAGAAGAGCACAAGGAGTTTTTGCGCGAAGTGCCTAAATTTGAGGAGATGATCAAAAACTCGGGCATCATTTTCTTTAAATTTTACCTCTCGGTCTCAAAAGAGGAGCAAAAAAAGCGCTTCAAAGAGCGCCTCACCGACCCGCTCAAGCAGTTTAAAATTTCGCCCGTGGATGAAAAAAGCCAGGAGCTCTGGGATCAGTACACCATCGCCAAGTACTCGATGCTGCTAGCCTCAAACACGCCGTTTTGTCCGTGGACGATCATCGTCTCGGATAGCAAAAAGCAGGCTCGCATAAACCTTTTTAGGCACATCCTTGCAAACGTCGAATATCCGAAAAAAATAGACGCCAAAAATTTTGAGTGCGACGAAAACGTTGTAAGAAGCGGCGAGAAAGAGATCCGCCAGATGGAGGCAAATCTCAAAAACGAGAAGCTATCTAAGATGAACGGATAGGGCTAGTTTGGGTCAAATTTGACGCGCGGCGCGGCAAATGGCCTCGCAAGATTTTGCCAAAAAAAGTCAAATTTGACTTGGACGTTAAATTTATACGCAGGCGGCCAAACCCGCGCCTTTTTGATACGAACGGCGGTAAAATCAGCATTTACCTATTTTATAAAAATAAATTTGCGAGCAGCTATCGCAAATTTAACAAAGCCGAACGGGGCTAAAATTTAACTTAAATTTGCCAAATTTTAGGCACTGGGCAGGTCAAATTTAAACCTCGCAGAGCCGTTACTCGCACATTTTATAGCCAAATTTAAACATCCTCCACATCATCCACGCCGTACCATGCACCCACGAGCAGAGCTTGAGCCGTCGCCGTTATTGCCGCGTCCGCGTAGTAAAGCACTGAGCCCGGGCTTGCTTTTAGAAAAAGTACCGTGAGGCTAGATACGACAGAGACTATGAGTATGATGTAATGAAATTTAATGGAGGATTTTGATAATTTAGAAGGTGTGAGAATTTGAAATTGTACGATTTTGAGTAAAATTTTAATAGCCCGAACCCTATCAGGCTATTAAATTTAGGAAAGTTTACTTAGTCGCGTTTTTATCCGCCGTAGTTTCTGCTTTTTCCACTTTCGCCCCCACATAATCCTCCCCAAAATATGCCTTCTTTATCTCTTCTTTTTTGATTGCGGCTTTCTTTTCGTAGATTTTGTATT